>JBDRQG010000165.1:0-2990 GCA_043826475.1 bacterium | reverse complement strand
TTTCACATCTTTTCCATGCCATTCAATGTTCATATCAAGTTCAGCGAAGGCGACTTCACAAAATTCTCTGACGGTATGGGTTTCACCGGTGGCAATCACAAAGTCTTCCGCTTCTTCCTGCTGCATCATCAGCCACATGGCTTCGCAAAACTCCGGCGCATAGCCCCAGTCACGTTTGGCATCAAGGTTTCCAAGAGTAAGTTTATCTTGTAATCCGGCTTTTATTCGGGCGGCGGCGCGGGTGATTTTTCTAGTGACAAAGGTTTCACCACGGCGGGGGGATTCGTGGTTGAATAGAATACCGTTACAAGCGAATAAATTATATGCTTCCCGGTAATTTTTTATGATCCAAAAGGCATATAGTTTTGCCACTCCATAGGGAGAACGTGGATAAAAGGGCGTATTTTCGGTCTGTGGTATTTCCTGGGCTTTGCCGTAGAGTTCACTGGTAGATGCCTGGTAGAATTTTGTATTCAAGCCAACCTCTTTTATTGCATCGAGAAATCGCAGTACACCAACGCCATCGACCTCTGCTGTATATTCGGGAACTTCGAAGGATACCTGAACATGGCTCTGTGCTCCAAGGTTGTGTCAAAGACATCCCTTTGGGATAAATTTCATCAGGTTCGGTTTTTTCTAATAAACGATTCAAATTACTGGAATCCGTCAGGTCGCCGTAATGCAGGAAAAGTTTTTTACCGTAAACTTCCTTATCATTAAACAGGTGGTCGATTCTGCCGGTATTGAAGGAACTGCTACGACCCCGATCAGTCTCCATTTCATTACGCCGGACATGTAAATCGGGGATGCTGTGGACGATGTAGTCTTTTTGTTTCTTTTGTCCACTAATTACACCCCGGTACGGTCGTACCTCCCTACGGGGCAGGCTAATTTGCACTAATTATTTTTATAGTTTTTCTTCACCGCAGAGGCGCAGAGACGCTAAGTTTTTTTATTATCCGTCAAAAGCCCGTCTTTGCCGGATCTACGACCGGATCTATCGATTTTTTATTTTCCATCTCAGGGCATGGCTTCGCCCCGTCAGTCACATTGCGCACCGACCGGACATCTCGCTGAATGTGATGATTGTTGTCGGATCAGAAGACAATATGGATTATTGATCTCATTTCGTGATTCAATCACATTCAAAGGCTGGATAATATATATAAAACCGGTCATAATAGGAATTGAATTATTTAAAAATGGTTATAATTGTGTTCCAGCTCAAAGAATGCGTTTTTCTTGCTACGGCACGTAGCCTTTTTCAAGGAGAAGTTCGGATTTGTCCACTAATTATCTCGAAGAGATGCCTTTCCGTAGGAATCCTTCGTGATCGGCACACGAATTGACACCCCGATACGGTCCCCGAAGGATCGGGGCAGGCTATTCTTCTCTATCCCAAAGGGATCTCCATGAAACGGGGCAGGCAGAGGCGCTAAGGATTATTTATTATTTTTCTTTCTGTTGACAAGAATCGTCAAGATCTGATAATATCTTTTTAATGAATTTAACCATTTGAGGAAGATGTGTATTGCATACCGTATAGACTGTCTCGGCATCAATATCGAAATAGTGGTGTGTAATAATGTCCCTCATACCTTCTTGCCCTGTTAAATTCATATCCTCATATTATAAAGAGAATTTCGCTTTACAATTCAATTTAAACATAGTAACTATATTTAACAGGGTAAACCTTTTTCCAATCGACCTCAGGATAATTTTGAAGAAGTTTACATTCAGTGATTTTATCAATTTGTTTTATTGCTTCTCCAATATTAATCAATTGCATACAAATGCTGTCAAGTTTTTCAAGGCCGGTATCATCTTTTAGAAAATCGTCGCTTGATTTTATCCCTTGAAACCTTTTCCGGATTTGATCAATCGCCCAAAGAATATTCTTTGAAATATCTTTCACCAGTTCCGAATCATACATAAATCGCGTCCCGGTCAATTCTCTTCTTTAAAGCGAGATTCATTTTCTCTCTTAGCCTGACCACATCAACCCTGGTTCCAAACGCTTCTTCAAGATATTGTTTAATACCAATCAGGATAAATAAATCCGGTTCACTGACTTCAACTACAATATCGATATCACTTTCCTGTCTGGCAATATCTTTGGCATAACTTCCAAATAATCCGATACGCTTAATACCATATCTATTTTCCAGTTCAGGTTTATTCTGTCTGATAAATTTGACAATATTTTTTTTATTTAATTCCATATTAAATTGCCTTTTTTATTCTAAATAACCTTGCGGTAGGAATGGTTCGGCAGTCTTCCTATTCAAAAGCCCAATACCAGTGGAATGTCAAAAGGTTTCTTTATTACATTTATTGCTTCAGGTAATTGACCTTGTGCTTCCATTAATTTTTTTGCAACATCACGAGCAATTTCCAGGGTTTCGATTATTGTTCTGCCCTGAGCGACTAAGCCTTGAACTTCATCAGAAGTAGCAAGATATACTCCTTCTGGTAATTGCTTGATATGAATTTTGATTATTCTTTCCATCTTTTAACTTCTTTTTGTATATTTTGTTATCCATACCTGGGAAAAGTTCCTTTTGTTTTATCCACCGCAGAGACGCTTTTATGAATGGAGAATGGAAGATGGAGAATGGAAACAGAATAATAAACTACGAATTCTTTTTTAGACTACGAATTATCCGTCAGTTGCCCGTCTGCGCCGGATTTTCAACCGGATGCCTTTGGCACACTGAATTTTTTTAACTACGAATTTCGCAGATTATCCCTAGGGATGCCTTTGGCACACTAATTATATTTATCTTTATCTTCGTGAAATTAGTGTTCCGAAGGAACTCCTTTGGAGTAATTAGTAGTTTGATTATCTTTCATTAATAAAGCGCTCATATTTGAGGGATGTCTCGCCAAAATTTACTAATAAACCAAGTTTCATTTTGGTCGCTTTTACCCCGTGTAATAAATATTTATAAGCCATCGGTAAAATATTGTTTAAGCCTATTCTTTATATA
>JBDRQG010000164.1:0-13075 GCA_043826475.1 bacterium | reverse complement strand
TTTCAGTTCCTATGGTTTAGAAAATCATGGGATAAAAAACGTCCGCCATGTCCACTGGAACCATAATACGCCTGTTTTATACGAGGAGATTATCCGCCGCAATGAAGGAAGCATGGCTCATCTGGGACCGATTGTTGTCAGAACAGGAGTACATACCGGACGAGCAGCTAAGGATAAATTTATTGTAAAAGAAGAAGAGACCGGGGGCAATGTATGGTGGGGACCCGTGAACAAATCATTTACTGTTGAACAGTTTAGTCTGCTCTTTCAAAGGTTACAAGCCTACATTCAGGGACGGGATGTTTTTGTTCAGGATTGTTTTGCCGGTTATGATCCGCGCTATCGCCTGCCGATCAGAGTCGTTACCGAAACGGCATGGCACAATCTTTTCGCCCGCACCATGTTCATTAAAGCTGATCCGGAGGAGCTCTCAGATCATAAGCCGGAATTTACCATCCTGCATGTTCCCAATTTCCAGGCTATCCCGGAAGTTGACGGAACTAATTCTTCAGCCTTTATCGTTTTAAATCTCAGGAAAAAATTGATCCTTATCGGAGGTACCCAATATGCCGGTGAAATCAAAAAATCTATATTCACCGTACTTAACTATCTTCTTCCCTTAGAAAATGTCCTCTCGATGCACTGCAGCGCCAATGTTGGACTCAAAGATGATGTCGCCTTATTTTTCGGATTATCCGGCACAGGCAAAACTACATTGTCTGCCGATCCGGCCAGAAAATTAATCGGCGATGACGAACATGGCTGGAGTCCTGATGGGATCTTCAATTTTGAAGGGGGCTGCTACGCCAAGGTTATTCGTCTGACCGAAGAGACTGAGCCGGAGATTTATCAGACCACGCGTCGTTTCGGAACAATACTTGAAAATGTTGGTATTGATGATATTACTCGCCGTCTTGATCTAAACGATGCGGCCCTGACCGAAAACACCAGAGCTGCTTATCCGTTGACCCATATTCCCAATGCTCTTAAAAAGAGTATGGCCGGCCATCCCAAAAACGTCATAATGCTTACCGCTGATGCTTTTGGGGTTATGCCTCCAATCGCCAAACTTACACCGGAACAAGCCATGTATCATTTTATTTCCGGATACACGGCCAAAGTTGCAGGCACGGAAAAAGGAATCAAGGAGCCGCAGGCTACTTTTTCAGCTTGTTTTGGTGCTCCTTTTATGGTTCTGCATCCGTCACGCTACGCTACTCTGTTAGCAGATAGAATAAAAAAACATGATGTTGACTGCTGGCTGATCAATACCGGCTGGAGCGGTGGACCATACGGCGAGGGAGAACGGATGGCTATCAAACATACCAGAGCGATGGTCAATGCTGCCCTTGACGGCAGACTGAGTAAAGTTGAATTTACTCCTGATCCGGTTTTTGGGGTTCTGGTGCCGACTTCCTGCCCCGGTGTTCCAAAGGAAGTTCTCAATCCCAGAAACACCTGGAAAGATAAAGATGCTTATGACAAGAAAGCTCAGTATCTGGCGCAATTGTTTGTTGAGAATTTCAAGCAGTTTGAAGAAGGAACCCCTCAGGAAGTGATTGATGCCGGTCCTCAACCAAGAGTGCATGTTTGATAATTTTGAATAATAAGTAACTGTCAGGTCACATCCGCCCAAGCGGACAAGACCTGACAGAACAGCAAAAGTTGTGTCAGGTCTTGTTCTGCAAAGCAGGATGTGACCTGACACAGAAATAAAAAAAAGCGGCTTGCCATAAGCCGCTTTTTTTATGTAATGCTTTTTCTATTTTTCAATACTGTTGACGGAATCTTCATTCTGCCATTCATCAAGAAGAATCTTATAGTGGTTTATAAGTTCTTTAGTGTGTTCGGCCGAATCTGTTTCCGCCTGAATTTCAAAAGCAGCGGTTATTTTATCAGGGACAAGCAAAACCCAGCCGTTATCTTCTTTAATCCGCACGCCATCGACGAGCTGCCTCTGTTTGCTTTCAGATGACGTTATCAGCTTGCGCATGATCATTCCCTTTTTTGACCAGGGGCAGGGGACAGAGACTGTCTGACGGTTGAAATATTCAAATTTCTTTCTCAACTCACTAAGGTGCATTTTAGTTTTTGCCATCATTTCCAGAATTTTAAGCATGGCTAACATGGCATCAGCTCCCATCTGGAATCCGGGGAAAATAAAACCACCGCGAGTACCCCCCACAAAATCAACTTCCCCTCTGAGGAATATTTCCATCATAGCGAGATGATCATTGGCTACCCGGATAACTTCGGTTCCATACTCTGATGCTATTTTATCAACGCCCATAGAGGAACTAACCGGAACCGCAATTTTTTTAGCGTTATTGGTACGAAGGAAAAGATCAAGCACAATCAATAATAGCAATTGGCTGTCGATAGGTATTCCCTCCTCATCGACTACCGAAAGTTTTTCCGCCACCGGATTTAACAGGAAGCCGATATCGGCATTCAAGGATGTAACAATGGCCGATAACTGGACTGTTGCCTGTGCATTTTCTTCGGGTGAAGTGGAAAATTTACGGGGATTAAGATTGGCATTGAGTTCAACGGTGGAGATACCCAACTGTGAAAATAAATTAGGAAATATCTGGCTGGACGAGCCGTTGGAATGATCGATAACGACTTTAAATCCCGCGGTACGGATCAGGTCGGCATCGATATGATTAATAAAATCCTCGCGGTAATCTTCGAGCACATGCTGCACCATATCGAGGTGGCCTATATTATCCATCGAAGCCCTCTCAAAATCCTCGCCGAAATACATCCGCTCCACTTTCTTAAGCTTACTGGTCGGCATATCAAGGCCGGAACCGTCGAAGAAAATACAATCGATTAGATGATAGTCATTCGGATTATGGCGGACAAAAATACCAGCGGCATAATTCCCTTTACGCAGTCCATAGCGTACAACCGGAATTGGGAGGACTTCAAGATCAGCCACATCCACCCCGGCTGCCAGTAATCCTGACATCAAGCCGCGCTTGATCAAACGAGAGGTATCGGAAGCATCACGGCTCGTGACTACTTCCGCCCCGGCTCCTAAAAAGGCTCCAAAAGCAGCTCCAACTTTAACGGTCATCTCCGGTGTAATTTCTGTTAAGGCCAAGCCGGTAATTTTGGAGTTAGTAAATAATTCGCGATTCCAGCGGTCACCCCACACAATGGAGGTTGAAACAATGGCCCCCGGATCGACAATTTTACCTGGCCATATTTTGCAATTAGCCTTGACTGTAGCCCCGTCACCGATAACCGAATCCTCAGAGACGATGACATCATCCATCAATTGGACATTTCTACCGAGACGAGCATTGTAACAGAGCACGCTTGAGGTTATGTTGCTTTCCGCACCGATATTGCAATCCGACCAGAAGATACTGTTTTTAAATTCGCATCCCGACCCTATCCGGCAACGGTGGCCGATCACACAGTTATGAAGCTTTACACCCTCTTCGAGATAGACATCATCTCCAAGAATGACTTTTCCTGAGAATTCAACATTGTTATCAATATGAATATTGTTCCCTTTGTAAATGACGGCATTTACTGTTTCCTCTCTTTCCATTCTTAGATGGAGATCAAGAGCAGAACTGAAAAAATCTATATGAGATCGCTGGTATTCATCAACATTGCCGACATCTTTCCAGTAGCCATTCATAATCTTCCCGCACAGATTCATTTTACGCGAGAGCATCAGGGGATAAAGATTCTGTGAGAAATCAAAATTTGTTTTGGGCGGGATAAGTTCAATTGCCGATGGATTCAGAATATATATGCCGGTATTAATCGTATCCGAAAAAGCCTCTCCCCATGATGGCTTTTCAAGAAAGCGGGTGATATGCCCTTCATCATCGGTAATCACAATTCCGTATGCTAATGGGTTTTCCATCCGGGTGAGTAACAAAGTAGCGTCAGCATTTTTTTCATTGTGCCAGTTCATAGCTTCGGTCAAATCAAAATCAGTTATCAGGTCGCCGGATATAACCAGAACCGGCTCATTGGATGAACTAAGGGCATAACGCACCGCTCCGGCCGTACCATAATCATCATCGGGCTGGACATAATCCATCCTGACGCCGAATTGAGAACCGTCTTTAAAATAATCGCGAATTTTTTCCGGCTGGAAATAGAGCAGCGAAGTTATCTCAGTTATACCGTGTCTGACTAATAATGAAACCACATGCTCCATCATCGGAACGTTGCAGATCGGCACCATCGGTTTGGGGATATTTATAGTCAGGGGCCGGAGCCTGGTTCCGAATCCACCTGCCATCACAATCGCTTTCATTCACTTCTCCCTGAATATTACGGATTATCTTTCGATAATATTTTCATCTTTTCTAATTGTCTTATCACATCATAAAAATCATCATAAGGCTGATATTCAATATCATTGATTTGGCAATATTTCTCAAGGTCTTTTTTTGCAAATAAGATATCGGCTTCGGCTATAGCGCAGGTGTCGGAGTGGCCGTCCCCCACAAATACCGTTAAGGGTGTTTTCTCCAGAGAATCATTATATTCCCGTATTCTTTCCCCCTTGCAGCTGCCGCATTTGGTACAGAATTTATTTTTATGAGGGAATTCAATTTTAATGAATCCATTTTCTATTCTGCCGTGATTCGTGATTAGTCTAAGCCTTTCCAGATTATTTTTTTTAAGGATATAATTGATATAGAGATCAAAACCATCGGATAGAATAATAATATCAATATCATTTTCATTACATATCTTTTCAAAAGCAGAAAAGCCGTCATCGATTTTAAACTGTTCTAAAAATGGAAAAAACTCCTCGGAGGTTACTGGCGACATCTCGGCTTCTTTAAGCAGGCAATCCCGGCTGGAGAGGCGCCCCGACTTCCAATCGGGCAGAAGTTCATCGTTTTTACCATTGGAAAAATGATGGAAAATATTATAACCGATATCCCGTCTTGAGATAGTCCCGTCAAAATCGCAAAAAATAGTAATTTTTGTTTTATTCATCATGAAAAATACACTTTAGCTATAATTACCGCTAACAATATAACAATCAGCATGTAGCAGAGAAGCCAAAAACGAAAAAGCCTGGTTTTTCTGAATTGCTCTCCAATCGTTGCAATTACTATGGTTGTAGATAATAAAATCAATACAATCCCCCAGTAACTGAGCAGTTCGGCTGTTTGGTTTTCAAAAAAATACAAAATTGTAGCCAGTGCAAAACATAACAGGAATAGATACCATGAAATCTGCTGTAGCCGGGTTATGTATTTTGATCTAAAATAGCGCTCTTTCATAATATATTCCCTATAAAATTAGAAATCATTCTGTAAGCGAGATAGATCATTACCAAAAAAAACAAAATCCTCACAATTGTCGGTTTTGCAATTGTTCCCAGAAAACCCCCAATCTTTCCTCCAATCAGTATTCCCAGAATAACCGGCGACACCACCGAGAGCAGAATTCTATCCTGAATAAAATAAATGGCGGCCGCGGCGGTGCTTGAGAAACAGATTATCAGGGTCGATGAACCACGGGCAGTATTAAGAGGCAGTCTGATCATTAGATAAATCAATGGAAGTAAAAGGACTCCACCGCCAATTCCAACCAAAGCCGAAACGGAACCGGTTAAAAACGACAGAAGATAAACAAGTCTCAAATCATGTTTTCTGTTATCATTAATCCGGGGTCTGTTGTCAGGTGTTCTTCCTTTTAAAAAGGAAAAAGCTGCATAGACAAGAAGTATTGAAAAACAAATTCTGATAACATTATCAGGCAGAATATTATTAATAGTGCTCCCAAAAGCAGCCCCCATAACTGTAAAAATTGAGAGGATAACAACTATTTCAACATCAACCATTCCCTTCTTAAGATATTCAATCGAAGAGGAAAATGAATTGACCATTACTGCTGTTACTGAAATTGGAACGGCGCTTTTTATATCAAGGCCATAGACGACAGTTAGCAATGGGATAAGTAGTTCTCCGCCGCCCAGTCCAAGATACCCTCCAAAAAGTCCAGCTGCAAATCCGCTAATGATGTATCCGACAATTTCTGGCATTAATCGCGCTTTCTCAGCAATTGGGAAGCATATTTAATATCTTCACTATACTTAATAGTAACATCACTATAACTGCGAAAGGTCCCGTATTCTCTTTGCCAGGCAATTTGCATTATCCGCAGGGAGATATAACCAGACATTTTGGAAAGAAGATCATTATCGATTTTAACGGATTTGCTGATAAATTTATCTAATACAGCTCTGGTTCTTTTTGAATATTGCTCCTGATCGGCATCGGCTCTAATTCGCTCGATTTCTGCGGTACTCCCCGATAAATAATCGAATTTTTTTTGCTGTAAAAAATCTTCAAGACGATTCATCCACATGTCCGACTGCAATTGCTCATAGGAAGTATTTATGATTTCATTATAATTATCGTTGACAAACCACTGCAGCAAAAGAGAACTTTCCAGGGCGCGGATAAAATCATTGCGGCGGATTTGATGATAATAGTAATCGGGAATCAATCCTGTTCCGGTATCAATTAATGCTGAATCAAATTCATTCAGGAAGATATTATTATCAAAATAATATCTTGATATAGTCAACCGCAATCCGTCACCCCCCGGAAAAGAAACATATCCCTGAACCAACCCCTTGCCAAAAGTCGTATCACCGACAAGAAAAGCGCGTCCCGCCTGCTGTAATGCGCCGGCAACAATTTCTGACGAAGAGGCTGAACCCCTGTCCACCATAATAGCCATCGGAAGGTTATCGGTTATATCTTTGCCATCAGCATAAATCTCGATTTCATTCCAAAGTGATCGGGCATCGGTTCCAACAATGAACTCACCCTCTTTCAAAAAAAGATTGGCAACTTCATATGCTTCCCGAAAAAGACCCCCCGGATTTCCTCTCAAATCCAAAATCAAACCATTTGGTTTTATTTTTGAATTTATTAATAAAGAATCGATTGCTGCTTGAACCTGATCACTGGCTCCCGCATCAAAATCCCAGAGCCTGATATATAGCGCACTGTCTGAAGTTATTCCGGCAAAGGGGACATGTATCAATGACATCTTTTCGCGGGTAATGGTAACTTCAATTGTGTCTTCAGTCAATGGCTGAAAGATCGAAACCAAAACATCGGTCCCTTCGTCACCCCTGAGAATATTACTTGATTCCGATGTACTTAAGCCTGCCAATGAAACAGAATCGGCTTTGATAATAATATCTCCCGGAATAAGCCCGACTTTATATGACGGCCCATCCTCTCTGACTGACATTATCAGCAACCCCTGATCATGCCGTGTAATTGTTATTCCAATACCAGCATACTCGCCGGTTAGCTCTTCTTCCATTCTTTCAAAATCATTTGAATTTACATAAAAAGAGTAGCGATCAAGTGAATCAAACATGCCCTGTCTGGCTGATTCAATAAGCTCCGGAGTTGATATTTCATCGATGTAAGCTTCTTGTATCGTTTGAATAGATTTGGCCAGGATAAAGGCATCTTTTATACCAGGATCGGATAAAACATAACCCCCCATTCCTCCGGATATAAAAACGAGAATGATAATCAGAACAACAGAGGTAATAAAAGCGCGGCGATCAGCCAGACTTTGCGGATTCATAAAATTTTATTTTCCTGGTCAGTATTTTTAAAACTTCATCGAAGACCGAGTCGATATCTCCGGAGCCATCAATAACTTTAATTCTTTTTCTCTCTTTGCGGGCCGTTTCCAAAAATCCTTTACGAACTCTTTTGAAAAAAGCGCTGGACTGCATTTCCAGTCGATCGGGATTTTTATCTCTGCGAGATGCGGCCGTCTTCAAATCGACATCAAATAACAAGGTTAAATCGGGTACGATATTGCCAACCGCCACTTTATGTAATCCGCGCACCATTCTGATATCCAATTCACGGCCGAATCCCTGATAAGCGGTGGTACTGTCATAAAATCGATCGCATATAACCACATTTCCCCTGGCCAATTCCGGGGCTATCTCTTTGGAAGTAATTTCAGCCCGGGCTGCTTCATATAACAGCAGCTCGGTGACACTATTGATTGACAGTTTTTTATCGAGTAAAATTTCTCTGATCTTTTCTGCTGTTTCGGTTGAACCCGGTTCTCTTAATAGTTTAACTTTATAGCCACGGGTTAACAAATATCTATAGGTCAGTCCTGCTTGAGTTGTTTTCCCGCAGCCATCAATCCCCTCAAATGTTATAAAAAGACCTTTTTTTGGTTTAGTTTTTATCATGGGCTTTCCGAAAATCGTTAATCATAAAAAATACCGGCGATGTCTCCACCGCCGGTAAAGTAGTCAAATCAAAGATGTAAAAAAACTATTTTTTCTTACGAATTACTCTTTTTATGGAAGTTTTAGCATCAGCCTTTGTCTTTTTAACTGCCGGTTTAGTTGTGGCTGGTTTTTTGGCAGCCATTTTGGTCGGTTTACTCGTTTTTACGCTGGCCTGCTTCCAACCATATTTGGCAATAAACTCTTCAGTCATCCGGTGAGCAACATCATCAGGATACTGGACCGGCGGTGATTTTTTGAAATATGATGACGGAGCTTCCAATGCGCCAGAAATGCCATTATCCAGTGCCAGCTTGCAGCAACGGATAGCATCAATAACCACACCGGCTGAATTGGGGCTGTCCCAAACTTCAAGCTTCACTTCGCATGTGAGGGGAACATTACCAAAAGTGGTCCCTTCCAGACGGATATGCGCCCATTTGCGATCATCGAGCCAGGGAACATAATCCGATGGACCAATATGAACATTCCTTTCACCAATATCATAATCAAGCATACTGGTGACAGCGGATGTTTTCGAGATTTTTTTGGATTCCAAACGGGAACGCTCTAACATATTCAGGAAATCGGTATTGCCGCCAATGTTAAGTTGGCTGGTCCGTTCCAACTTTACACCTCTATCTAAAAACAGACGAGTTAATACACGGTGTGTAATAGTTGCGCCAACCTGAGATTTTACATCATCGCCAATAATCGGAAGGCCTCTTTCTTTAAAACGGTCGCTCCAGTATTTTTCTTTGGCAATAAAGACCGGAATACAATTGATAAATCCACATCCCGCTTTTAGTATCTGCTCAACATACCACTTGGTGGCTTCTTCAGAACCAACCGGAAGATAGTTTACAACAATATCAGTTTTGGTATCTTTTAAAAGCTTAACAATATCAACGGTATCGCCGGGAGCCTTTTCTATTATCTGCGAGAGATAAAAACCTAAACCGTCATGAGTCATGCCCCGCTGAACGGTAATGCCGGTCTTGGGGACCTTGGCAAAAACAAAAGTATTGTTCGGCTTGGTGTAAATAGCTTCAGACAGATCCTTGCCGACTTTATTTTTGTCGATATCAATAGCGGCTGAAAATTCAACGTCTCTAATATGATAGCCGCCAAGGTTGACATGCATCAATCCAGGAACCTTTTCGTCTTCCCGAGCCTTTTTATAAAACTCAACTCCCTGTACCAGGGACGAAGCGCAGTTGCCTACTCCGATAATCGCTACGCGTATTTTTCCCACTTTGTCTTTCCTTTCCAAATAGTGTTCATTCTTTAACGGGGCAAATATAGAACCACCTATATTATTAGTCAAATTTAATTTGACATTATGCATAAATAGTTTATAATATATGACTACTTGGTCATCAATGAGGATAATTATGACTTTTGATTTTAAAAGTAATAACCGCATAGTCAACGAAAATCTAATTGTTGAATTGGTAAAAAATAAAGTCATTTCCGATACTTTCCGCCGCCTCAATGCTGACAAAAAAAACCGGATTTATCAGATAGCGGTAAAGCTTTTTGGCGAATATGGTTACGACGGCCTTTCGGTGGATCAATACTGCGAGGAAGCTTCAATAAGTAAGGGTTCTTTTTTTCAATATTTTCCATCCAAAAGCCATTTGCTCGAATTTGCAATATTGATTTTTGATGACTATTTGGAGCAGTTATTTGATGAAATAAGAAAAGCTGAACCGGGACCAATGGTGCGCCAGAAGATTTCCCACTTATATGATGCCCTGGTAATTAATTCCCGTATATACAGCAATGAGGAAAAATTTTACCTGTTTGCAACCAGAGCCATCGATCATTCCGCTGTCAGCCTGCAGGGAATTGATCTGGAACGGCATCTTGTTATATATGTCGAGGAAATTGTACGCCGAGGTGAGGAGACCGGCGAGATTCGCGGGGATTTTAATATTGATCTGACTTCTAATCTAGTCTCACTTATAATTGGGGCCTTAGTTAACAATACTTATGGCCGCAAAAAAGAGACTTTGCGTGAGACCGAAAGCTATCTGATTACTTTTTTATTCGATGGCATCTCGGCCCGGTAATATTCTAATACAACTTCCCGCCGAGCTTTGCATCATCAACCGGACGAACTAATGAAATACCATTCCCGTCAGTTCGGGGAACACCAACCACCAGAACTTCCGACATAAACCCAGCAATATTGCGCGGCTCAAAATTGACTACCGCGAGACACTGTTGGTTTAACAACTCCTCTGGTTTATAATTATTTTTGAACTGAGCCGAGGAATTCCTGATCCCTATTTCCGGACCAAAATCCACTTTTAGTTTATAGCTCGGATTACGAGCCCGTTCAAAATCAGTAACTTCAATTATCTTTCCTACCCGAATATCAACCTGCTCGAACTGCTCAAAAGTTATTGTCATAAAAGTTCCCTTTATGTGTTGTACCTATCTAATACATTCAAAGAACAGATATCTTGTAAAATATTTATATCAGGAAATATTAAAAGAAATTTAGAGAAATAGCAAGATTAGTGGAGTTTTTTCTTAAGGCGGGCGCAAAAAGCTCCATCCATATCGCCAACCAGCGGATAGGTTTTTACAAAACCCCGGCTGGCGACCAGATCATCTCCAAAGTATTCTTTGGCGGAATCGATTTCAAAATTTTTGTTTTTCAGTAGAAATTCCTCTACAATAGAATCATTTTCTGCTCGCAGAATAGTGCAGGTAGAGTAAACCAGAATACCGCCCGGCTTGACCAGTTTGGCCGCATGCTGGATCATCGTAGCTTGAATTTTTGACAGATTGACAATATCCTCTTTGGTTTTTGACCAGCGCAGATCGGAATTTTTTCCCGCCGTCCCCCAGCAGGTGCAGGGGGGATCAAGAAGGACCCGATCAAACATCCCGCCTTCAAATAGAAGCATATCGCAGACAACCGGAGAAATAATTTTAATACCCAGACGCTGGGCATTTTCCTGCACGAGCTGCAGGCGTAATTGCGATTTATCCACCGCTGTCACGCGTCCCTTGTTGCGCATTCTGATCGCGGCGTATGTCGCTTTTCCACCGGGAGCAGAGGTCAAATCAACCATGTTCATCCCCGGCCTGGGATTGAGAAGCCTGACCGCCAAACCGGAGGACTCATCCTGAATAAAAACTTTTCCGGTATCGATCAGTTCGCTCTGCAGTGGAAGGCCGCTTTCCTTGATATGAATAAATTCCGGGAGATATTTCCCGTACGAAAATTCTATGTTATTTTTCTGAAGCAAGTTGGCTACTTCGTCCGGTTTTGTTTTCAGGAAATTTACGCGATATGTCACCTGGGGAGGAGCATTAAATGAGTTCAGCATTTGTTCTGTTCTTTCAATCCCGAATTCACTGATAGCATATTGAACAATAAAATCAGGGAAACTGTAAAAATCACCGAGATGTTTAACCGGATCTTCGTGTTTGTTTACGAAGACTACCTTTTCCGGTTCGCGCAGAGCTGATCGCATTACAGCGTTAACCAGATTTGCCCTTGCACGGTCAGTCATGTACAAGGCCAAATTTACAGATTCTGATACAGCGGCAGCAGCGGGAATCCTGTCGGTAAAATGAAGCTGGAAAAATCCTAACCTTAAAATATTGGTTAATCGGGGAGTAAGTTTCATAGATGGCCGGGCCAGATAGAATTTAATTTCGTGATCCAGCCGACGCCGCATTTTGGTTGTCCCATTGACTAACTGCAAAAGAAAGCGTTTGTCGATTGATCTGAATTTTTTATCAGACAGAACTTTGTTAACAGCTGTATCGGTCGCCTCGCCATTTTCAATCAACAGGAGGATCTCAATGACCGATGCTCTTACCGGATCATATCTTCTGGATGTCTTTTTTGTACTGTCTTCGTTCATGAAACTCTACAATTCCATAGGGTCTATTTTACTGCCATGATCATCAATATGATACAATTCTTTCCGGTGAAGCCTATTTGCCAGCACCGGTACAATCTCTTTTTCAAAAAGCTGCTCCAGCATTTCTGTCGGGCGAACATAACCACCTTCTCCCAAACCGATAGTTATTTTCAAAATATCCCCCTCAACCAAAAGCTCATAGATCGCCGGACGGATATCAACCAGAGTTGTTTTGTTTTTCCCCACCCTTTCCAATTCTAAAACCTTTGAATCCAGAACACCCTTAATCTTATTATTTAAATCGGCAAGTGGGGTCTCTTTTTCAAGGTTTAGAGTATAAACAGCCCGATTTAACCATGAAGTCAGGGAAATTGCTTTGCCTATTACATTTCGGGCATCATAAATTGTCATTCCTTCAGGAATGGCTTTTTGAAGATTTTCAATCATATATGGCAACACATTTGTATCCAAAGTAATGTCTATATATTCTGCCTCGGAAGTAATCCCCAATGACAAAGGCGGTCCAAAAGAGAGTTTCATACTCGGATTATAACCCTGGCTATAGGCAATTGGAATCTTTGATCGGCGAATAGCCTTTTCCAGAGCGCGTAAATTATCAAGATGGGACATAAATTTATAACGGATATCTCTACCCCATTTCAGGCGAAGCCTGTTTTTGGTCGGGGCAGAAACATTTTGCGAGGCAACCTTCTTCTTGCTCCGGCCAAACTCCATTGATCCTTCAAATGAATTCCCGTTTTCATCATCATTTTCATAGGGGACATATTTCTGCATCTGGGTCGAGGTCCGTTCTCTCTCCTTGTACAGATGCTCTACTGATGGTCCCTTTTTGATATGAGACCAGGGAAGATCGGCACTGAACGGAATAGCTTTTAGATAATCA
>JBDRQG010000163.1:0-24962 GCA_043826475.1 bacterium | reverse complement strand
ATACGAGCATAAAAATAATCTAAGAGAGGGATTTACTAAAAAATACAAAGCTCATAAGTTAGCATATTATGAAACGACAACTGATGTTGAATCAGCACTCCAAAGAGAAAAGCAATTGAAAAAATGGAAGAGAGATTGGAAAATTGAACTTATTGAAAAGCATAATCTTCATTGGAAAGATTTATATGATGATTTGATATGATACTCGGAAAGAAAGCATGGATTCCCGATCAGGTCGGGAATGACAATAGATTGAGTTATGGATTTTATGCACCGTCATGAATCCTTTCCTGACGGATATAATTAAAAAAAAGCATGGATTCCCGGTCAAGCCTAGAATGACATAAGGTAGAAATTCGAGATTTACAATCAAGTCAAGAATGACAAATACAAAAGATAGTCAATGCTTATAGATCCGATTGCGCTTGTAATCGACCGTGATTTTGTGTTGGTACAAAAAACTCGCCCCTAATATCCCTTCAAACTCCACTCCTCTGAGTCCTTTTTTCATATTGGTGTAATCAATTACCACAGCACTGACATCCTCGGTGATAATTTTATCATCCAATGAAACTTTCGTAATATCCCCTTTTTCCGATTCTATTCCAAGACGTTCAGCTAATGTATTAGTGATAAAAACCTGCGAAGCGCAGTAATCGAGAATCATGGGAACAATTATCGAGTCATTTAGAGTGACATCGACTAATATAAAATGTCTCTTGAAATCAAAAGGAACCTGCACCAGATTAGATTTCCTGAGAAACGAAGGCTCCATCATATCCAGTTCTAACGATTGATGGGGATAGTCAACGGTAACATAAAAACGCTGAAGGATTTCATAGCCGATAAGTCCGTCTGGCATCCCTCTTCGCTGATCTTTAATGATTTTCGATAAGTCGATTACATTGGCATCAAGATTGTAGAGAGTCTCATCCCCCACTTCGAGTGAACGAAGATTAAAAGCATAGACTTCGCTGGAACCATCAACTCCGGTTACAGACCGTCGGGGCTGTTTGTTTTCAAGTTTGAGATTGTTATTTTCAACGAAAGTCTTATCGATATAAAGGAAATCAGCCCCGGTATCTATCCCAAACTTCCCCGTTGTGTTACCATTGAGAATTACATCAACCTCAACCAGGCCCCGCATGGGGTCAAAGGGTATGGTTTCCGCTTTTAGGAGAGAAGCAAAAAAGAGGAATATTATTAATGATAATCGTCCCATATCTTAATAATCGGAACTAATCAATCAAAAGTAGAGAATAATCTTATGAATAAGTTAATTCTTTTCTCCTTTTGAAAAATACGATAACCAGGCCAATCACCAATAATGTCGTTCCAAACCAGACAAAATTGATAATCGGTTTTTTAGAGACATCCAGAATTAGTTTCTCAGGATTTTGATTACCTGATAAACCGGGTATATCCAGAACCACAGCTTTTTGGTCAGCTAAAACCTGCATAATAGTAGCTTCGAGTAACTGACCAACTCCAAAAAAAGCCGATTCGTAACTCAGTTTTGATTTTCCCTGATCATCCAGACCCATAATAATTTTAGGCGATATAGTATCCGTAATATCATTATAAGAGACTTCAACATTAGCCGTTATCACAGCATCTTCTTCTCCATGATCTCCCATATTAAAACCTAAAAATTTAAACTTATACTCTTTTGCGGTAATAACCTCATCCGGTGGAAGAAGAATACCCTGTTGGGAATCATCCCCTTCTTCGATCTGCTGTGGTGAAAAATAAATATCGTTCAATAGGTTCTTTTTAATATAGGGTCTTTTCATAATGCCGTTCATTCGTTCCGAGAAATAAAGCTGTGGACGAGCCTGTTCAATTGAGCCGTGATCATCGATTTCAATAAGGAGTTCGTTCTTGGGATGAGTAATTTCACTAGCCATGCCGTTATAGGTAATGTTCAAGCCAAAGGCTTCAATAGAATAACTCTTTACCAGAACCAATCTCTGGTTTGTTACAAAAGCAGATGAACTCAAGATCCCTATAAGCATAAAACCAAAACCAAAGTGAGCAATCATTCCCCCCGTAAACAGAATATTTTTACGGGCAATTTTGATAAAAGCGGTGACATTGGCCACGATACATGCTGCAGCCATGGCAAAATAAAGGATATAAATATGCTGGGAGACATCGGCTAAAAGACAAATAATAACAGTTGCAACAAAACCTATAAGGGCCGGAATAATATACATCACCAGTTCTTTTGTGAGAACAATCATGCCCATTCCGGTGGCAACCATAGTAAAGACAATCACAAAAACAAAATCCGGATCGGGCGACAGCAAAGTCATCACTGTTGAGATGCCTGCTGTAGCAATAATTAGGGCTATCGTTTTTATAAACCAATTTTTAGGAACAATCGGTTTAAATGTTACAAAAGCAGAAAGAATCATAAGGAATGAGTAAAGAATTGAAAAAGGCACGGCAAAGCTGTTGTAGGTTTCAATTTCAGCCGCTCTGGGAGTTAATCCAAAGGCTTGAGTGGTAAAAGGCAAAGATGCCCAGAAAAGAACAATCATGCCGAACAGGAATAGAAGCAGCATTCCAGCAAAGAGAGAAAATTCTTTTCCGAAGAAATTGTAATTTATTGGCGTGCTTTTTAATGATCTGATTCTAAACAGGAAGAGCCCGAGAGTTAAAACGACAAAAAACAGAATGTATAATACCAGATAAATGTTGGTTCCCAAATCCACAAAGCTATGAACCGAGAAATCAGCAAGAACGCCCGAACGGGTCAAAAATGTCCCGTAAACAACCAATAAAAACACCATAGCAGTCATTATGATATTTGTTTTCCTGAGAGCCCCGCTTCTTTTTTCAATAATCATTCCATGCAAAAGAGCCAATGATACCAGCCAGGGAATTAAAGATGTATTTTCAACCGGGTCCCAGGCCCAGTAACCACCCCATCCCAGAGTTTCATAAGCCCAGTATCCACCCAGAATATTACCAGCACCTAAAAACACAGCCGTAACAGCTACCCAGGGGAAGACTCTTTTAATCAAACTGGTATAATCGTTTTTTATCAAGGCAGCAATAACTATTGAGAACGGAACTACCGCCATTGAGAAACCGATAAACATGATTGGCGGGTGGATTACCATCCAATAATTTTGTAGCAGTGGGTTTAATCCTAACCCCTCCGATGGCACGCCATTTAAAAGCTGGAAGGGTGATAATTTGGTCAGAATGAGTAATAAAAAGAAGTTTACACTGGCAAGCGTTACCATCCCCCAATTAGCATATCTCCCCCCTTTATTGAGAATTATATATCCAAAGAAAGAATGCATTAATAACCAGAGCAGATAGGTTCCTTCCTGACCACCCCAGAAGGATGATACCAGGTAACCGAATTCAAGATCAGTGCTGGAATATTCGTAAACGTACTTAAAGGCAAAATTGTGACTGAATAAAAGATAATATAACCAGGCTGCCGCTAAAATAACACTAACCGTAAAGATTCGATAACTAAGCTGAGCCACGCCGGCATATGATTCTCTACCCCTTGCTAACAGGAAAAAGCCAATACCGGCTAAAATGTTAGTTCCAAGAGCAAACAGGATAAAAAGCTGTCCCGGTACTTCTAAACCCATAACTATACTCCCGATCCCTGAGCTTCTTCGTGTTTTTTCATATCCTGGAATTCACCCCCTTCGCCCTGATATTTCGAAGGACACTTGACCAGCATCTTATCTGCGACAAATGAATCTTGATCGGGTTTGCCAACCAGAACCACTGAAGTTGCCTGATCAAAATTACCCGGGACGACGCCATAATAAACCACGTTCATTCTCTCAGCAGTGGTCGGTTGATCTGATTCGATGTCATAGATTGCAAATTCCAATCGTGAGTCATCGGTATTATAATTTACTGCCTCAAAATCTATTTTACCGATTACCTGCACATTGTGAGTGGCGGTTTTAGCTTCAGCGATGGAAACATATTGAATGGTAGTCTTCATAAAAGCAGTCGCCCCCCAGACAATAAAAACAACCACTATCAAACCACCAATAATATATCTGATATTCACTTAATCTTCTCCTCAAGCTGTTTTACTTTTTTATCAAGTTTCAATAGATATACGAAGATACCCAGCCAAATCACAAGAGTAACAGCCATAACTACATAATTACCATCCATCTTATATATCCTCATTTATTAATTGTCTTTTAATTTTAAGTGTTCTGCGGGCTATATTAAACATCCAGAAATAAACAGCAGTAAAAACAATCAATGAGCTGAAAAAGATTGTCCTTACCGATGGTCCCATGGTAAATTTCATATCTTCATTTACAATCGAATCTGAGGGATGCAGTGAGGGGACAATTCGTGGGACAACAAAAATCAGAAACGGTACTGTTATAAAGGCAAAAATAGCATAGACCGCAGATAGGGCTGCTCTTTTTTCTTTTTCAACAATTGCTCCCCTGAGAGCAAAATAGGCTCCATAGATTAGAAGTAATATAAATATCGATGTCTCTCTGGGGTCCCAGTTCCAGAATGATCCCCAGGTTACTTTGGCAAAAATGGCTCCGGTAACAGTTGCAAGAAGACAGAACATAAATCCTAATCCGGCTGTGGCAGCTGCTTTGTCATCTTCGTCAAGAGATCGGTTTTTAAGAAATCTGATCGAATATATCATTGACATGGCAAAAGCCAAGACAGATATCCAGGCTTGAGGAATATGATAGTAAAAAATTCGTGAGGCTTCACCGATAATTTTCTGGGGAGCCGGTTCAATAAAACTGAAAACTATCATTACCACCATCACAATTAGTATAAGTAATTTCCACCACATAATTTTTATTAACTAACCTCTCAAATCATATTGCTTATACAATAAATAAGCCTAAGGCTCTTCAACTCTCGGACCATACAAATTTAAACAACATCAAGGATCCTACGACCATAACCACCGTATATGCTAACAAAAACTGTAAATCAGTCATAACACTGTTAACACCAGAACCTTCAAATAGTTTCTGAGTAGCCATAACTAAAACTATCAATAATGGAATAATTATCGGAAACGATAATACCGCGAAGAGAGCCCCTTTAACAGCCGCACGGGCAATTATTGCAGCAATCAATGTTGTTGCCGAACATAGGCCAAGTACGCCCAGTATTAAAATTGGGATAAAATCAATTACGCTGCTTACCGGGGCATTGGTAAAAATGAAAAATAATGGGGTAATAATTACAGTTAATACAGATAATAAGATAAGGTTAAACAATAGTTTTCCAATATAAACAGCATCGGGAGGGGCAGCTAATCTGAGAGCCAGAGAAGTCCCGGATTCTTCCTCTCTTATAAATATATGCGCCAGACCTGACATAGCTGAGAAAAACATTATAACCCAAAACAGAGCTCCCAACAAGTGGGGTGGAAGGTTCCTTTGCCCTAATGAAAAGGAGACTACAGCCAGAGTTGTTATGCCAAACATCAGGACAGCATTAAGAGCATATTTATCCCTTAATTCCAGCCTTAAATCCTTGACCAACATAGTAAGGCATTTAGTTGCCAAGCTGGCACTTGTGTGTGGCAAGTGAGTACTCCTCTTTTTCATTGGTGGCAATGATTAAAATCGTATTATCGCGAACTTCTTCAATTATAGAAGCAATAGCCTCTTTCCCCTGATCATCAAGATTGCTGGTCGGTTCATCTAAAAAGAGAAATTTCGGTTTATTGGCTAACGCAACTGCATATTTTAATCTCTGGTTCATGCCTGAAGAATACCCGGCGACGTTGTCATTTCCGCGCCCTTCCAAACCGACTTTTTTTAAAAGGTTATTGATCTCGCTGCCAGTAATATTATTACCTCGAATAGATGTGAAAAACTTGATGTTTTCTTCGGCTGTCAACTGTCCGTATAAATTGAGATACGGGGAAACCAGCCCGCTGTTTTGTTGTATTTCGATTTCAGATAGTTTTTTCTGGTCATATAAATAAGAGACTTTACCATGATTAGGATGATACTGGGCTAACAGACAGAGGATTAGAGTCGATTTACCCGACCCATTTGGCCCAGTTATCGCAATTGAATCTCCGGAAGTTAATTCAAAAGATATATCTTTAAAGACCTTCCTGGAATCGAACCGTTTAGCCAGATTTTCTACCACCAGTTTATTCATAGACCTAATTTGTATCGTTGAAAATAATAATCAAGAAAAATGTGTATTAAAATTATCCATTAAAAAGCCTCCGAAAAAAGATCCGGAGGCTTTTTAAAGGCATTTGGAAAATAAAATAACTTCTAATTATTTGCGGCGGCCCCTTTTTTTACCCTGACTTTACGTTCTATTGGAAGAGTATAACGGGTTTCATCGATGTCATTTATGGCAAAAGTCAGCGAGAGATTAAAATCATATGGAACCTTGTCTTCATGAACCATAATTGATCCTTCGACCGTTTCACCGGCTTTAACCAAGCTAGGGAGATCAACATCAAAAAAATCACGCTCCCAGTCAATAAGAGTCAGTTTATAATCAATATCTCCCCTGTTCTCGATTAGAAAACTGGCTTTCCTTCTTGGTTTTTCGGTGTATTGAGAGACATCGATATATTGTGGATTTAAATATAAAGGGAGATCATTTTCCGGTTCAGCTACCAGAAGGGAATAGATTTTTAGATAAGTGATTTCTTCACCGATATTGGTTAAAAGATAAGGCTTTTTTGTTACATAACCCCGATAAGATTTGGTCGAGAAAAATATATCAAGCCGGGTGCTGTCGCCCGGTGCCAGAACTGAATCCTGTAAAGGGGCTTTGGTACACCCGCAACCCGGGACTACTTTGGTTATAATGAGAGTATCATCACCAACTGATTTGATCCAGAAAGTGTGGTTGACCGTTCTGTTCTGGCAGATCTTGCCCCAGTTGAATTCCGTTTCTGGTAAAAATATTTTCGGGCCTGCCTGAGCAAAGGTAGACATAATCATGACACACAAAACTGAGAATAATAAGTATTTGCTTAGTTTCATCTTGAAATCTCCTCATTACCAACTATGATATCGCAGAAAAGATCCTATTCCACCTAACTTTTTGGAAAAAGTGTATTGTGTTATGTATAAATAGTGAAGGAACCGATAAAGGATCTTCAATTGATACTTCTTTGCCGGGAGAGACAGTATCGTCCCATGACCAATGTATTAACATCGCCTTGCCAATTATCAAATCATCGTCAACAACTCCCCAATAGCGGGAGTCATATGAATTATCACGATTGTCACCCATCATGAAATAACTGTTTTCAGGAACCAAGTAAGGTCCGAAATTATCTCTGGAATTCCTATTAGGGGAAACACGAGGTTGTATATTTTGCCGGCCATAGATATCTGTATCAATATGCTTGGCAAATTCAGTATCGGGAATCAATTTTGAATTAACGTAGAGTTGCTTCTCTTTAACCTCAACAGTATCACCACCGACCGCAACACAACGTTTAATATATTTTGTCTGTCGGTCGCCGGGGAAAATAAAAATAACAACATCACCTGCTTGAGGTTTATTTATTTCAGGCAGACGGTAATCGATCAATGGAAGACGAGCGCCATAAACAAATTTGTTGGCAATTAAAAAGTCGCCTTCCAATAAAGTATCTTCCATGGAAGCGGATGGGATCATATAAGCCTCGACAACCGCTGTTTTGACGGTAAAAAATAGTCCAATCCACAATATATATTCTAAAATTGCTTTTTTGTTCATTACTTAACCTTATCGATAAATTTAGAAATTATATAATCACTGTCTGAAATAATAATTCCTTGATAACGCTAATATTTCATTCATCATGTTATACATATCTAAGAATTAATGGATTAATAGAAAGATTTACTAAACTACTTTAGCTATATGTCCTATTTTTAGTTATTGAAATTATCAGGAAATAATATTAAACAACCTGCCCCAGCGGACTTTCTGGAAAAAATGTACCGTATTAAACAGAAATACTCTGGGAACTGACAAAGGATCTGATATCGAAACATCCGGTGAGGGATGGCTGGAATCATCCCATGACCAATGGATCATCATGGCTTCACCCAAAACATTTTCCTGTGGAACGGGTCCCCACCACCGGGAATCATGGGAATTATCCCGGTTGTCGCCCATCATAAAATATTTGTTCGGCGGAACGACATATGGGCCAAAATTATCACGGCTATCCAGTCCGCCGGGACGACGTGGCTGGATATTCAATTCACCATTAGCAAGCGTATCGATAAATTTCATGTGTTCTGGATTTTTAAATTTCTCCCCATTAACAAATAGTATTTTGTTTTTAACCTGAATCGTATCGCCTGGTACACCGACACACCTTTTGATATATTTTGTAATTCCATCCCCGGGATATATGAATATGACAACATCCCCCGGCTGAGGAGTCTTGAAAGCTGGCAGCCGCCAGCCAACCAATGGAAGCTGGGATCCATAAACAAATTTATTGGCTAAAAGAAAATCACCAACTAAAAGAGTATCTTCCATAGATTGAGATGGAATCTTGTAAGCTTCGACTATTGATGTTTTAATAATAAAAGCCATTATAACTGCAAATCCGATTTGCTTAAAATTTTCCCAAAACCCAAGTGATTCTTTTGCCATCTTATGATTTATCTCCTGAACAATATTTTCATTTAGTGCATCTACAATCTTTTATACTCATATGACAAGAATTTGTTTAGATTTACTTTTAATAAATGTTTCAATAAAAACATCTAAAATCCCTGTATAACTCTGACAATATCATTATAAGTCACCATCACAATCAGCCCCAATACTACTATAATTCCAACCTGCTGGGCCGTGATACGAGCCTTCATCGAAAGAGGTGAGCCTCGTAATTTTTCAATGGCTAAAAAGACCAATTGGCCTCCATCAAGCACCGGGATGGGAACAATATTAATGACAGCGAGATTAACGGATAATAAGGCCATAAAGAAAAAGAGACTGGAAGCCCCTTTGCGGGCTTCTTTACCGGATTGCTGGGCAATAAACAATGGTCCCCCGATAGCTTTGGGAGATACCTGCATTGACAGGACTTTTCTTAGAAAATCAAAGGTTGTATAAACCAGAGTGTGGGTCATCAGAAAGCCTTCGGTTATCGACTGGGTCAGGGGGTATTTCTCATAACCGATTACTTTCTGCGTAAAACCGATTATCCCAATTGTATCCATCCCTCCCGAAGAATTAGGGATTGTCGTCAATTTGGTGGTAATAGTTTTAGTAATGGTATCATTCTGGTGTACCCAGGACAACTCCAGCGGTTTCTCCACAACTTTATAAATCTGATTTGCTAATGAATCAAACCGGTTCACCCCTAAACCATTAATTGAAATAATCTGATCATCACCCTGCAGACCGGCTGCAAAAGCCGGTCCGTCTTCAGTAACTTCTCCTACAAGGACGCGGTTTTCATCAAAAAGCGGTCTTCCCCCAAAGTAATAAATACTTATAAGAAGGAATATAGCCAGAATATAATTCATAAAAGGACCGGCAAAAATAACAGCGGCTCTCTGCCAAACCGATTTTGACATAAATTCTTCTGGAGCACCGGTAGCTTCATCAGTAGGTTGTTCACCCGCCATTTTTACATAGCCGCCAAGTGGAATAATGCCTATGCAATAGGTTGTTTCCCCCCATTTTTTGGAAAATATATTGGGTGGAAATCCAAGTGAAAAGCGTTCGACCTTAATCCCCACTTTTTTGGCAACCAGAAAATGACCTAATTCATGGATAAAGACAAGTATCCCAAGAACAAAAATAAATGCTGCAATATTAGTAAACATGCAAATTCTCCACAATCTTATAGGCCATCGCTCTGGCCAGATGATCCGCCTTTAGAATATCTTCTAATTCAGGATCAGGATTAACTTCAAAAGTATCAACAACTTTTTCTATTGTATCGGTAATATCTGTAAATTTAATTCTCTTTTTAAGAAAGGCATCAACTGCAATTTCATTTGCGGCATTAAAAACCGCCGGTGCTGTCCCGCCAATACGGGCTACTTCAAAGGAAATTTTCAAGGCTTTAAACTTATTCATATCAGGCGGTTCCATTGTCATATTAAAGCTTTGCGTTATATCCAGAGAACCATAATCAGACTTTACTCTGTCGGGCCAGAATAAAGCATACGTTATTGGAAGGCGCATATCGGGCTTTGACAATTGAGCAATAATAGATGAATCAATAAATTCAACCATGGAATGAATTATTGACTGGGGATGAACAACTACTGAGACTTTCTCAACCGGTATATTAAACAAATTGACTGCTTCAATAACTTCCAATCCCTTATTTGCTAATGTAGCTGAATCAATCGTAATTTTTGGTCCCATCTTCCAGGTCGGGTGATCGAGCGCTTTTTCTGGCGTAATTGAGCCAAATTCTTCTTGAGGCATGGTACGAAACGGCCCCCCCGAGGCGGTAATTATAAGACGTTTTATCTCGTCTGGTTTACCGGCTGCAAGAGCCTGCCAAATAGCTGAATGTTCAGAATCTATGGGTAATATCTTGGCACCGGTTTTTTTAAGTATTTTATTAAAAAGGGGTCCACCGGTAACGAGGGATTCTTTATTGGCTAAGGCCAGATCAATTCCGTTTTTTACTGCCTCTAATGAAGCCAAAAGACCTGCTGAACCTACTACAGCGTTTACAACCAGATCATTCTCTTCAAGCTTTGCCAGATTAACCAGTTCACCCTCACCGTAAAGTAGTTCACCCTGAAAATCCTTTAATTTAGATTCGAGTTGCCCCTTTTTATCTGAATCAACCAAGCAAGCATATCGGGGCTGAAACTTGTGGCACTGTTCAGCCAACAATTCAACATTTGAAAAAGCAGCTAAAGCGATAACATTGAATGCCCCCGGGTGTTTGGTAATAACATCCAGTGTTGAGCGGCCAATTGAGCCGGTGGATCCTAATATGCTAATATTCTTAGTCTTCATATTCCATTCTATCTTAACGAATTTGAATTACTACTGTTCCAATAAAAGAATACCTGTTTAAAAAGTAAATTAAAGAAGAGAAAGTTTCTAAAATTAAAACAACCCAAATTACTCTAAGGTACTATAACTCTAATTCTTTCAAAGAAAAATTAGTTGTAATCTAAATTTGTTAAAGTTACCCTTAGAATATATTTATCAGGAAAATCTACAATTTCTTTTTTGAGGAAATATGAATCTTGAACAACAGTCCAAAAGGACATTAGGCGGGTTTCTCGGAGTTTATGTACCTACCGTACTGACTATTCTTGGTGTAATCATGTATATGCGGTTTGGCTGGGTTACTGGACATTTTGGGCTTGTTAAAACTTTAATAATCGTCGTCATTGCCAACATTATAACATTAATTACAACCTTATCTTTTTCCTCAATGGCAACTAATATGAAAGTTGGCGGTGGTGGTGCATATTTTATTATCTCAAGAAGTCTAGGTCTGGGTATTGGAGCGGCAATTGGCATTCCCTTATTTTTATCGCAAGCGGTGTCGGTTACACTTTATTCTTATGGTTTAGCTGAATCATTAAGAATTGTCTGGCCGAGTATACCTCTTGTGCCAACCTGTTTAATTATTGTATTATCAGTTTCAATTCTTTCTATCTACGGAGCAAAATTTGCTCTTAAATCACAAATACCTTTATTACTTTTAGTCGCGATATCAATGATTGCACTTGCAATTGGGGCTTATTTTATTCCACGCACAATCATGCTGCCATTGCAGGATTCTCTTGAAACGCCAGACTTCTGGCTCGGATTTGCGGTATTTTTCCCGGCTGTTACTGGGGTGATGGCCGGTCTTAGCCTTTCCGGGGATTTAAAAAATCCAGGCAAAGCAATCCCCATTGGAGCTATTGCAGCAACTCTCACAGGTTTTATAATTTATCTTGTAATCCCTTTTGTATTATTAAAAGGAGCCGCACCCGAAGAGCTGCGTACCAATCCATTAATATGGCTAACTATAGCGCCTCTGGGGATTTTTTTAATTCTTCCAGGTCTCTGGGGAGCTATTCTTTCCTCTGCAATTGGGTCAATTCTCGGGGCACCGAGAACCTTACAAGCCTTAATAAGAGATCAGGTATCTAATGTAAAACTCAGACAGTTTATCTCAAGTATCTGGGGAGAAAGAATTTTTCTTATACTTTCATCAATAATTGCGGTTTTATCGATCATGTTGGGTGATTTGAACACGGTTGCTTTGGTGGTTACAATGTTTTTTCTAACAGTATATGGTACGATGAATATCGTGGCGGGCCTGGAAACACTTAGCGGCGATCCCTCATGGCGGCCAAAATTTAAAGTTCACTGGATTTTCAATATCACTTGCGGAATCGCTTGTCTCTGGGTTATGTTTTTAATCAATCCTATGGCAAGTCTAATTGCCATTGTAATTGAAATCCTGCTTTGGCTCTTTTTTGCCAAAAGAGAACAAAATGCCACTTGGGGTGATTCTCGCCGCGGTCTTTATGAAGCCTTATTACGGTGGTCTCTTATTCGTCTTTCTCATCGTTCGATGAGTGCTCGGAATTGGCGTCCTCATATTTTAGTATTTGTTGATGATGCCCATAAAAGGCTCGATTTGATAAAATTTTCCTCATGGTTCAGCCAGGGACGAGGAGTCGTAACCGTTTGTGAATTAGTCATAGGCGATTTGATTAACGATAAGATTGACATCGAAGATAGACTTAATAAAACAAAAGAACTGATGGATAATGAAGACCTGACGGTATTTACTGAAATTGATGTGGTGGATAATATTATAAATGGGATTGTCGATGTTTCCCAGGCAAATGGAATTGCAGGATTTTCGAGTAATACAATCATCCTTGGCTGGCCAAAAGACAGAAATAAACTTCTGGCATTTGTTCAAACTGTTCACCGACTCGAAAAAATTTATAAATCAGTTGTTTTTGGTAAAATAAATCCTCAGCATATTTTCCCAGTCCGTAAAAGCAAAAGAGAGATTCATGTTTGGTGGCGGGGATTAAAACAGAATGGCGATTTAATGCTCTTATTAGCTTACCTGTTAACTCGTAATGCTGAATGGCGGGGATCTGAAGTCAAAATTATCTGCGCAGCCTCAAATGAATTCGCCCGCCAGAACACACTAAGGTTTTTGGAATCAATGCTAAAGGAGATACGAATCGATGCAGAATGTGACGTCTTTTTAAAACCAGAAGAGTCCAATATTAGTGAAATAATTCAATCTCGAAGTGCCTCCGCCGATGCTGTTTTTATCGGCTTTATTGTTCCTCCAGCCGGAGAAGAAAATGAATACTTAGATCGTCTTGAGAATTTAGTCGGGGATCTCCCGGTTGTCTTTTTCGTAAAAAATTCCGGTCTATTTGTCGGAGAACTTTTAAAGACCGAAGAGCTCGAACCAGAATAATATTCAATCTAGATTATTCTTTTAGAATTAAAACTACAAAAAAGGCGGGATATTGGTCCCGCCTTTTCCATAGATATAATATATTTACTCTTTCAAAGGCTTGCCATCAGCATCGGAGACAAATACTTTTTCCATAAGAACATCTTTAACAGGTTGGGATTTTTCACGTCCTCCAGCTCCCATGACAGTTTCAATATGTCCGATAGTCTGAAGAACATCATATCCTTTAATGAGTTTGCCAAAAACTGTGTATTTACCATCAAGAAAAGCTGTCCGAGTCAGGCAGATAAAGAACTGGCATGATGCGGAATTTGGACTTTGTGAACGGGCCATTGAAAGAGTGCCTTCCACATGCGGTTCATCAGAGAATTCAGCTGGAAGGAAGTAACCGGCATTCCCGGTTCCGTTTCCTTTGGGATCGCCACCCTGAATCATGAAATTCTCGACAACTCTATGGAATTTTAAGCCATCATAAAATCCTTCATTAGCACGGGCAACAAATGAATCGGCATGAGCCGGGGCCAAATCGCGCCAGAGTTCAAGGGTCATATCGCCATAATTGGTTCTGATGGTTACAATTGCGTTATCTTTACTGCGTAAGGGATGGCTCTCTTCAGTTGTGGCATCCTTTTTATCTTCGGTCATTGTAGAATCTCCGGTACTTTTAGTTTCTTTATCAGCATTCTCTTTCTCTCCGGCATCGGCATTATTATTGCCACAACCAGCAGTTCCGATAAAAGCAACAACTGCTAAAATTAACAACATCGTAAAAAGTCTCATCTTCTTCTCCTAAAAATTAGTAAATATTTATCGGGGCGAATATAGGTTACTATTAATTGACTGTCAAGAAGGTATAGCCTTTTTATTACGGATCAATAAAATGTATTTCCTCTATAAGAGTATCTGTCATACCAAATTGCCAGTGGCAATAAAAGACCCCCGGCAAGGAGGAATATCTTACAACTGTTGCAGGGCGTGGATCTTCATGAAATATAGTATCCGGAGCGCCATAAGCACTTCTTAAATCGTCAAGAGTAGAGCCAATGCCAATAGGAGGAGTCGTTGGAGTCATTACATCATATTTTGTATTCACGATGACACCATAAACGCTCGATGTATCATAAACAGTTTTGTCAAGATCCTGATCATATAGCATCACTACAACTCCGAGTGCATTTTCATAGTTGGCGTATATTATCTGATGATCACCAGGAACAATATCAACACTGGCTGGCTCTCCCAGATAGTTTTTCACTCCGGAATATCTGTCGCTAAGTAAAACATAACTGGCCTGTCCCCCGGCTCCGGGAATCAGGGCATCAGCTCTTATATGAATTTCCAATCTGATAGTATCAACTTGTAATAAAATTCTGGCCACTGATTCTGTTCCTGAGAATTCATATTCAAATTCAGCAATTCCTGTGGAATCAGTCATGGCACTTCTCGGGATAGTACCGTCGCCATCAAATTGAGCAAGTTGAATTTGCTGATCGGGAATGTATTTCCCATCACTATCTGTTACAGCAAACTGCAGCTTCTTATCAAGGATATTACTCCCCATTGTTCCTTTGTAATAGACACCATTTAGCGTTATGATCTTGTTAGCCGGGTTGACGGGATCATTACCCTTATCTCCTCCACAACCGGCTATTATTACTATAAAAAGTAGAATAAACAAAAATGAAAATTTATTTCCAATTTTCATGAATTTCCTCATTAATTTAAAAAATAAGTGACAAGGCCACCTATCGGAAATAATACCTTAACCCAACGCCAAGATTCAAATATTGGGGTCGGTTATCCGTACCCAAAAGGTTGTAATTATTCATCGACGCTAAGGTTACAAATGATTTATTTTTAGAAGTCTGCATCAGCTTTAAATCAAAACCGAAATTTAGGCTGAAGGCCACTTTTAGTTGCGAGTCATTATCGAAACCCCTTACAGAATAGGTAGTAAATCCGCCCTGAACTCCAGCACCCACATATGGCGACCAGGGAGATTCGACAAGATCGAGGAAAAGAAAATTGGCATTAAGTTCAATATCATATTGTCTCAAGTTAAACTCCCCCTGATCCATTATCCAGTCTTTAATACTATGTTCTGTAAATCTAAATCCGATCATGTACAATACATGCCGGCTATACAATGTACCATAATCCACACCTAAATAATATGTTGGGTTATAAATTGAATCTGCATTCAGTGTGGCTAATTGATTTATATCATATTCAATAGCTAAGGGACCGATATGGTCATATTCACCAACTGGTACAGCATAGCCACCGTAGAAATTCAACATATTATAGCGGCTGGCTACTCGTTTAATAGCGGCATCTGAAGGTACAGTAGCAGTTGCAATAATGGCGGTTATTACGATTAAAGAAACCAATAATCTTCTCATAATTTATAAACGTCTCCTTAGATCAATTGTTAAGAGTAATATCTACAAAAATCAATCCATATTCAAGGATTTAATGCCTATAATAAAACAGGACTATTTTTATATTCTACACTTATATCGACCATATGACCACAGAAATCTATTTAAAAACCGATCTGATAAATATAATTAGGTATTGCTCTAAAAAATAGAGAACTTATATTTGACCTGATTATAACCGGTACCTAAAATAATACTGGTGATGGAGAATATAAATTTCGGAGGTTTCGAAGAAAAATAAATGCAGACTACAAAAATAATTGTGATTGGGGCCGGTGTGATGGGTCAGGGATTGGCCGAGGCAATCGCCAACGAAGGGAGTGAAGTTACCCTTCTTGATAAAACTACCAGACTGGCTGAGAATGGAAAAAAAGGAATTGCTGAATCAATTGATCGAGAAATAGAAAAATGGGGACTGACCAAATCAGAAAAAAAGGCGATTTTGGCTCGTATATTTCCATCATCAGACTTATCTGTTGCCGATGAAGCCGAGATTGTTATTGAGGCTATCCCCGACAAGCTGGATGTCAAACGGGATCTTTTTGAAAAACTTGATTCTATCTGTCCTTCTAACTGTCTTATAATTACCAACACGGCAACTCTTTCAGTTTCAGAGATAGCCAGTGTTACCGAACGTCCCCGAAAAATAATCGGGATGCATTTTTTAAATCCGGTAACAAAGATACCTTTGGTAGAGATCGTTAAAGGTCTTAAAACTGACGAAGAAACTTTCAAAAAAGCGGTTGATTTTGCCCGCCTCCTAAATAAAGAATATATCACGGTTAATGAATATCCCGGTTATGTTACCACCCGTATTATCGTTCCACTATTAAATGAAGCTATGCATGTTCTGATGGAAGGTGTCGCCTCGGCTGAGGACATTGATCGGGCCATGAAGCTTGGTTTTGGTTTTAACGTGGGACCGCTTACTCTGGCTGATATGATGGGGCTGGATGTGGTTATGAGCTGGATGGAAAATCTTTTGGCTGAATTATCAGAACATAAATACAACCCCTGTCCCCTGCTTCGGAAAATGGTTCGAGCCAATCGTCTTGGCGTAAAAACCGGGAAAGGCTTTTTTATGTACGATAATGAGGGAAATAAAATAAAGGAAGATGAGGTGACTGCTGATTAGCAGCCATAATATATGAAAACATTAGTTGTAAATTGCGGTTCATCATCGGTTAAATATCAATTGATTGATACCGAAAGTGAAAAAACACTGGCTAAAGGTAATATAGCTCGTATTGGGATGTCGGAATCGGTACTGACCCATCAGCCTACTGGCGGAAAAGAGATAAAGATTTCCCAGGAAATTTTGGATCATATTGCAGCAATCGAACATGTGGTTGCAATTCTCTTATCCCCTAATCATGGCGTGATTAAAGATGTATCCGAAATCAGTGCCATCGGCCACAGAGTCGTTCATGGCGGTGAAAAGTTCACAGATTCGGTTTTGATTACACATGACTTGATGGGTGAGCTTAGAAACCTGATCGAACTAGCTCCACTGCATAATCCCCATAATATCAGGGGTATAACAGCCTGTCAGAAAATCCTGCCTGATGTTCCAGAGGTAGCGGTTTTTGATACTGCTTTCCATCATAAGATGCCTGATTATGCCTATATTTATGGTATCCCTTACATTCTATATAAAAAATATGGTATAAGGCGTTATGGCTTTCATGGAATGTCACATCGTTATGTATCCGAGAGAGCTGCTGATATGGTGGGCAAACCTTTATCGGAATTGAAAATTATCACCGCTCATCTTGGCAACGGAGCTTCAATTACCGCAATTAATAACGGTGTATCCATCGATACTTCCATGGGTTTTACTCCATTGGAAGGTTTGATTATGGGAACTCGTACCGGAGATATGGATCCGGCTATCATCCTGCATATAATGGCGCGCGAAGAATTGACTCTGCATGAAGCTAATACTCTTATGAATAAACATTCCGGATTGGCTGGTATTTCAGGAGTATCGTCTGATATGCGCGAAATTACCGAAGCTGCAATAGCCGGTCACAGTAATGCCAATCTGGCTCTTGAGGCCTTTTGTTATCGATTAAAAAAATATATCGGAGCTTACAGTGCAGCTCTCGGTGGTCTTGATATTCTGGTTTTTACTGGCGGTGTCGGTGAAAATTCCAAAAGAGTCCGTAGAATTACATGTGAGAATATGGCTTATCTCGGCTTGACATTGGATTCCGAAAAGAATAAAAAAGTCAGTGGTTCTGAAGCGGATATCTCCACTGATAACAGTAGAGCCAAAATTCTGGTTGTCCCTACTAATGAAGAGCTGGTCATCGCCCGCGATACAAAAAGAATTGTTGAAAAAAGAGTATAATTCTGTTTCAATATTTTTTTAAAAGGTTTCCTCGTAACGACGGGGCTTGTCCCCGTCGTTATTTTTGCTATAAAAATTAAATCCTGATAGTACTATTTCGTAATCTTCATCTCACCCCGTTTAACGATAACGAAAGCAATCAGGGCAATAACAAAAAATATCAATAATGACCAGGCTAATCCGCCCAGAGTGTCTATAATTGTACGATAAATTTCAAGCCCCCAGTATTCTGGTGTTAAGACAGGAACAACTGCATCTTTCACTTCTGGTTGGATAAACCTTTCCAGTTTCCAGATGTTTACGCCCGATGAAACTCCCACGACAAAAAGGGCAAAAGTCAGAAATTTGCGCCAGGCAACTGATATATCTTCACCGATAATGCGGGCAAATATTTTATCAACCGGCTTGCGGAAAAACATTAGTACCAATAATGATACTACCACCGCAATTGCTAAGGTAATGATTAATAAAAGTAGAAATTCCATGTTCATATCTCCTTATTTTTTGATATCATGAATAAATTATATACTAATGAGTAAATGATCGGACTTATTGTCGAGATAAAAATATTCACAAAAAAAGGGAAGCTCTATGAGCTTCCCTTTTATAAATAATTGAAATTAGTTTACATATTCTTAATGATTTGAGTAGCGAACTCGGCAGTACCGACCTTTTTTGCTCCTTTCATCTGGCGATGAAGGTCATAGGTTACAGTCTTTTTATTAAGAGTTTTCTGAACCGCATTACGAATCATATCGGCTGCTTTATCCCAACCCATATAATCAAGCATCATGCAGGCTGACAAAATCACCGAACTTGGATTTATAACATCCTTGTCAGCATATTTTGGAGCGGTGCCGTGAGTTGCTTCAAACAAGCCGATATAATCACCGATATTAGCTCCCGGAGCCATACCTAAACCGCCAACCTGAGCAGCGCAGGCATCGGAGAGATAGTCACCATTAAGATTCGGAGTAGCAAGAACAGTGTATTCATCCGGACGGGTCAGAACCTGTTGGAAAATAGAATCAGCAATACGATCCTTAATCAATATTTTCCCTTTGGGAACTTTCCCTTTGTACTTATCCCAAACTTCGTCTTCGGTTACAACATATTTTCTGAATTCAGTTGTCGCAACCTGGTAACCCCAATCACGGAAAGCTCCTTCAGTATACTTCATGATGTTGCCTTTGTGCACGAGAGTTACCGACGGGAGTTTGTTATCAATAGCGTGCTGGATTGCTTTGCGTACCAAACGCTTGGTGCCGGTTACAGAAATCGGTTTGATGCCTATTCCGCTATCGGTACGGATATTGGTCTTCATATTCTTGTTAAGCCAGCTAATAACTTTCTTAACTTCTTTAGTACCTTTTTTCCATTCAATACCGGCATAAACATCCTCGGTATTCTCACGGAAAATAATCACATTCATCTTTTCAGGATGAGTTACAGGAGAACCAACCCCTTTAAAGTAGCTGACCGGACGAACGCAGGCATAAAGATTCAAAATCTGGCGAAGGCTGACATTTAATGAACGGAAACCGCCGCCAATTGGAGTTGTCAATGGACCTTTAAGAGCAACAATATATTTCTTAATAGCTTCAGTTGTCTCTTTTGGGAGCCATTCTTTATAAAGTTCAAATGCTTTTTCACCGGCATAAATATCCATCCAGGCAATGTGACGGCGTTTTTTGTAGGTCTTCTCAACCGCAGCATCAATAACGCGGCGAGAGGCTTTCATAATATCACGACCGATACCATCACCTTCGATAACAGGAATAATAGGATTGTTCGGAACATTTAATTTCTTATTCCGAATAGTAATACCCTTTCCATTTTTAGGGACTTCAATATGTTTGTATTGTGCCATTATAGCTCCAGTATTTAATTATTACTTAATATCCTTAAGATGTTCTTTGTATGTGGCTGCAGAACTTTGTAAAGCCGCAAGTTCATTTTTGGCTAATTTTAATTCAAGAATCTTCTCAACACCTTTGGCACCGAGAACAACCGGTACGCCAATATAGACATCCTTAATGCCATACTCACCGGTCAGATAAGCCGAGCAGGGCATAATCTTCTTTTCATCGCAGAGAATTGAACGGCACATATCAACTGACGCCGCAGCTGGTGCATAAAAAGCTGATCCGGTTTTGAGTAGTTTTACGATCTCTCCGCCACCGCCGGCTGTACGAGCCGCAATTTCATCAAGTCTCTTCTTGGGAATCAATTCACCAACCGGAATACCGGCAACAGTTGTATAGCGCGGGAGTGGAACCATGGTATCACCATGTCCGCCCAAAACCATAGCCTGAATATCAGTCATAGCTACATCAAGTTCCATAGAGATAAAAGTACGGAAACGGGTTGAATCTAAAACACCAGCCTGACCAAGGACACGATTAGCCGGGAAACCGGTAATTTTGCGCATATGGAAAGTCATCAGATCCAGAGGATTCGAGACAACAATCACAAAACACTTTGGCGCATATTTTTTAATATTTTTTGCAGCAGTTGCAACAATACTGGCATTCATGTTCAACAAATCTTCACGCGACATGCCCGGTTTGCGAGGCAGACCGGCAGTCATAATGACGATATCAGATCCTTTAATGTCAGAGTACTTGTTGCTTCCATAAACTTTTGCATTATATCCGCGAACCGGTCCAGCTTGAGAAAGGTCAAGACCTTTGCCTTGCGGCATTCCTTCGATGATGTCAACCAGAACTACATCAGCCAGATTTTCTTCGGCAAGATACATAGCACAGGTTGCTCCAACATTGCCACCACCGATAACAGCGATCTTCTTGTTCATAATTCCTCCAGTAAGATGCACTTTATAGTGCTTTATTTATGTGCTTAACACCAGATGTCCGGCGTCACGCACTATTCCTATGTTAATTTTTTCACAATCCATCCCCCTTGAGTAAATAAATTTTTGGAGATTGTCAAGTGGTTCGTAAAATACCTGGCAAACTTCTTTGGGATTCATCTCAGAATAAAGATAGATATTTATCCTTTTGGTCATCAAATTGACTCGGGAAAGCTTGTGGGAACCAAAACGGAATTTCCCATCCTTTGGCTTATTATTCTCCCTGTCCCAATTTCCAGCCAATTCATAAAAGAATTTTGACCCTATCCCCTCTTTACAGGCTGAAATTACAACTAAATCCCCATTGTCCTTAACGGCTCCCTGACAGTGCTCAAGGGCTTTTTGAGCCTGATATAAATTGCCATCCAATGGAGGGAGAATTTCAGCCAGGATAATATCATATTTTTTTTCGATTATTTTTGTAGAATATAATTTTTTAGCAATTGACTGGGCTTTTTCAAATGAACTGCCAAGCGACCCGCAATAACAGTCTACTACTTCATGTTCGGAGTTCATTATAACCTGTATTGATACAATTTTACTCAAATCAATCAGATCAAGAAGGGATTCCAAATGTTCTGCGACCGGATTTCCAATAATTTTCAGGGGCGCGGCATCCAATGAAATAGCCATATTATGATTGCGTTCAATCGTAGGGATATCGCATAATCCGGGGAATAAAGATTTTCTTCCACCGGTAACTCCTGCAAAATAATGAGGTTCAACCGAACCAATAATCAATATAGAAGAATATTCCATAACAGCCTTATTGATCCAAACCTCTTCCCCGAATTTATCAGTACCAATTTTGATTAGAGAATCATAATCATGAGCATTATGGTACTTCACTCTTGATTGTATTTGATTATAAAAATCTCCGAATATTTTATGATAATGTTTTTCCGTGGGGGCGTCATGGGTGCCGGTTGCGATCATAAAATCAGCCTTATTCAGGAATCTCGCATCAATCTCTGATAACCATTGCAATATTATTGGGGTAGGAGTATTTCTGTAGCCATCATTTACAATACAGAGGAATTTGTCATTATTAAACAGTGGATTGAATTGTATATGAGCAATTTCGTTTTTAAAATCTGTAAATGTATATGGTTTTGATTTACTCTCAGCCTGAAAAATATCAACCGTGGCATTAGAGGGGAAATCTAAAGTTAGAATTCCATTTCCGTATGTAAAATCAATTTCCATATTATCAATATTTTCATTTAAATAAAGCCCGACATCACTGCCGGGCTTATAAATATCAACCAGTCTTATTATTATGTTCAAAATATTTCAAACTACAATAAGACACAGTATATCAACCTATTTAAAAAAGAACGAGATCTCTTTGGCAGCATTTTCATCAGAATCAGAAGCATGCACCGAGTTTTTTTCCACATCAAGGGCAATTTCATATCTAATCGTACCGCATTTGGCTTCAGCCGGATTGGTAGCGCCGATAAGATCACGTAGTTCCATAACCGCATTTTCTTTTTCCAGCATTATCGGGACAACCGGACCAGAGGTCATAAATGCGACCAGATCATGGTAAAACGGCCTCTCTTTATGGACAGCATAGAAACCCTGAGCCTGGTCTTTGCTCAAATTCAACATTCTCATTCCGAGAATATTAAATCTGGCTTTTTCCAAACGGGAAACTATATGGCCAATCAGATTTCTTTTCGTGGCGTCGGGTTTAATGATTAGTAATGTTCTGCTCAAATCATCTCCTTTATTTCTCAAGCCTTCTTTAAAGATTCTATGGCGGCATTATAACCCAATTCAACTGCCTTTCGGTTTTTCTCTTCTGTCCCCTTCGGAGCATGGGCTATAACAACTTCCGTCAGTTTCTCAAGCGAAACTAACTTTGTAATAGCCGCAATAGCACCCAGGGCAATCACATTAGCCACCATAATATGGCCAATTTCGCTGCGAGCCATCCGGGTAAATTCAAGGGCATAGTACTTATCCGTAGGAACCTTATCAATCATAGATGAATCTATAATTAGAATGCCACCTTTTTTAAGATCAGGGTAATATTTATCAAGCGATTCCTGAGTCATAGCCAGTAACAAATCAAGATTCATAGCTTTGGGATAATATATTTCATTTTCAGAGACAACAACATCAGCTTTAGATGCACCTCCACGGGCTTCAGGACCGTATGATTGGCACTGAACAACGTTTTTAGATTCACCAATACCGATAGCTTTACTCAGAACAACCGAGGCAAAAATCATCCCCTGTCCGCCTGAGCCTGATAATCTCATTTCATACCGATCAGAAGGGATTTTAATTTTATCAAGTATTTTAATCATGATTTACCTCATTTCCCCTTCAACTTTTCCACGACTTTTTTGTATTCATCGCAGAATTCGGTTTTATCATCTTCATGAAGAAGACCAGTAATAATCTTGCCTTTCAGTTCTTCCGGCTCCATTTTTTTAGCTTTACTCAATGAAACCGAATTTTCTTTAAAGGCTCTCAACATTGCCACGGCATCCCCCTGGCGATTTAAACGACCATAATAGGTATGGCAATTGGCAATAACTTCAATCAATGAAAAACCATTATGTTCTAAACCACCTCTAATAAGTTTTTCCATCTGAGGGACATTTGAAACAATACCCCGAGCAACATAAGATGCACCGGCTGCCTGTGCCAGGCTGCAAGGGTCAAAATGCTTCTCGGAATTCCCGTAAGGGGTTGTTGTAGAAAAAGCGTTACCCGGAGTTGTGGGAGAACCCTGGCCGCCGGTCATGCCATAGATATTATTGTTAATCAATATGGCCGTGATATTAATATTGCGGCGGCAGGCATGGATAAAATGATTTCCGCCGATAGCAAGAGCATCACCGTCACCGGTAATAACAACAACGTTCATATCAGGACGATTGAATTTTACACCGGTAGCAAAAGGGAGCGCCCGGCCGTGGGTAGTGTGGAGGGAATGAAAGTCCATATAAACCGGCATACGACTGCTGCAGCCAATACCTGAGACCATAGACACACTGTCCCGATCCCAACCCAGTTTATCAACCACTCTGATGTAGGCACCCATAATAACACCTATTCCGCATCCCGGACACCATACATGAGGAAATTTTTTCCCCGGACGCAGATAATGCAGCGCGACATCAGATTTCTGCTTGGGGGCTTTATCTTTTATTGCAGTTTCCATTAGAGCACCTCCTCAAGCTTTTCAAGCATTTGCATAGGTGTAAGAATTTCTCCGTCATAGCGCAAAATACTGTGAATTTCTTTATCATGCGGAAGAACCCGCCTGATCTCGTGAACCATCTGACCCATATTTAATTCACCAACGATGATCTTTTTGCACTTGGAGCATAAATCAAGAAGTTCTTTATCAGGAAAAGGCCAGATTGTATAAAGCTGGATACAACCAACTTTAACACCCACTTCACGTGCTAATTTAGTTGCTTGTAAAGCGGCTCTTGCCACTGAACCATATGAAATGAAAATAACATCAGCATCATCGATCATCTCTGCTCGAATCTTGACGATCTCATCCCGGTAATTCTCAATCTTGTCTTTAAGCTTGTTTAACTTAAGAAGAGTTTCATCCGCCCGGTTAGTTGGAAAACCCTTTTCGTCATGAGTCAAACCAGTCAAATGGAAACGATACCCTTCACCGTAAGCGGGCATCGGGGTAATACCATTTTCGGTAAACTCACAAGCTTTATAATCTTCCGGCTTGCATGTCGGCTTTACACGATTGTAAAGTTCAACTTCCCCTTTTTCCGGAATTTCAATAATTTCACGAGAGTGGCCGATGACTTCATCAAGTAAAATTGTAACCGGGGTACGGAATCTCTCTTCCAGATTAAAAGCTCTTACTGTTTCATAAAAGGTATCCCCGACAGTTGATGG
>JBDRQG010000162.1:0-10358 GCA_043826475.1 bacterium | reverse complement strand
ACTGACTTAGATCCGTAACAAGTGAATCGGGGATTTTTAATTTATTTTTAAGACTTAAGAAATTTATATTACTCATAATTGAAATATAACTCTTGGATTATAAAAGAAGAATCTAAAAACTATTTTTTATCTGCCGGTTTTGAATTATCCGGTATTTTTGAAGGGGTCGATGAACTGGAAGAGGAGTGGAGGTCTTTTTTGGCATCAGATTTATATTTTTCATTGCGATAATCAGTAATATAAAAGCCGTTCCCTTTAAATAAAAGCCCGGCTCCGCCAGTAATAACCCTTTCAACCCGACCGTCGCATTCAGGACAAAATGTAATAGGAGAGGCGGTAATGCTCTGGAATTCTTCAAATTCATGATTGCATTTAGTACATCGATATAAATAAGTCGGCATCAGTTTACCTTTTAATTCAGACTTTTTAAGCCTTTAATTATTGAATCACAGCCCTTTTCCAAACCAGCTTTGCTTCCGGCAAAAGACAATCTCAAAAATCCTGGAACCCCGAAATATTCTCCAGGAACGACCGCCACCCCGAATTGTTCCAGCAAAAACAGAGCTAAATCTTCCGAGGTTAATATTTTCGTTTTATCATAGGTCCTGCCTAAATATTCAGTCACATCTATAAAAAAATAAAAAGCTCCCTGTGGTTCAAAGAATTTTAATCCAGAAATAGATTGTAGTTTCTTCGTTACAAAATTTCTTTTCTCAACTAATTCCGGCAGGAAAATATCAGTAAGTTCTTTACCAGACTCAATTGCTGTGACTGAGGCAAACTGGGAAATAGAGCTGGCATTGTTGGTGACATGTGATTGAATTAACGAAGCTTTTTTGATCAATTCCACTGGTCCGAGACAGTAGCCTAATCTCCAGCCGGTCATGGCAAAGCTTTTCGAGACACCACTTACAAATACAGAGTAGTCTGACATATCGGGAAAAGTACTGAGAGGGTTGATGTATTTAAATGGGGGGAAAACCAGCGACTCATAGATTTCATCAAAAATCAGCAATAGGCTGTTCTTTTTTGCTATTTTTCTAAAAGAAACTAAAGTAGCTTCATTATATATAGCACCCGTGGGATTATTAGGAGAATTGATAATAATTGCTCTGGTCCTCTTGCTTATGGCATTTTCTAATGATTTTAAATCCGGTTGGAAATTATTTACCATCGAAGTCTCTACTAAAACCGGATCGGCTCCGGTCAATTTTACCATTTCGGGATAGCTGGGATAGAAAGGGGAAAATATTATTACTTCATCACCTGCTCCGCAAAGAGCAAAAAGGATGTTGAACAAACAATGTTTGGAACCGTTAGAAACTAAAACATGATTAGTGGTATAGTTTGTACCATATTCCTTATTATATTTATCAGCAATAACCGCTCTTAATTTTAGAGTTCCTTCATTGAAGGTATAACGGGTATGATTATCTCGTATAGCTTGAATCCCGGCATCTTTTATGACGCCGGGAGTCATATCTGATAATTCACCGATTGTCAGAGATATAATCTCATTACCTTCAGCCAATAGTTTCTGAACCCGACTAAAGTACTTTATTGTCCCGGATTCATTTATTTTGTCCATCACAGGTGAAAATTCCATCAGTCACGTTCATTTCATTCAAACAGGTTCAGAAATATATACTAACCCTTTATTTCAGCTACTCCATCTTTATTGGGACCTACTGCAATGACTTCTTTGGAACATCCGGAAGCATACTTCTTAAAATTCTCAATAAAGAGTGAAGCCAATTGATGGTATTTATCTCGATAAGCATCGGGATCTTCCCATGTTTCAATCGGATTGAGAACTTTATCAGGTACATCATCACAATGGAGGGGAACTTCAAAACCAAAGACCGGATCAATACGGAACTTCGCATTTTCAAGTTTACCTTCCAGAGCGGCATTAAGAAGGGCTCGGGTATATTTAATACTCATCCGCTTGCCAATACCGTAAGGACCACCCGACCAGCCGGTATTGACCAACCAGCAGGTACTGTTGTGTTTTTTCATCTTATCACGAAGCATTTCAGCATAGAAATAAGGGTGATGTACCATAAAGGGAGCTCCAAAACAGGAACTGAAAGTAATCTCCGGTTCTTTTCCCAGATCAATTTCAGTGCCACTCACTTTGGATGTATATCCTGATATAAAATGATACATAGCTTGCTCTGGTGTAAGTCTCGCAATCGGAGGCATAACACCCGATGCATCACATGTCAACATAATAATATTTTTCGGATGTCCTGCCTGTTTATTAGGAACGGCATTCTCGATATAATGCAGGGGATAGGCAGCACGGGTATTGGGAGTCATCAATTCATCGTCCAGATCAAGATTTCTGGTTACCGGATCAAAAACAACATTTTCTAAGATAGTGCCAAATTTTCTGGTGCAGGCATAAATCTGAGGTTCAGCAGTGGGCGAGAGATTGATAACCTTGGCATAACAACCCCCTTCGAAATTGAAGATGCCATCATCGCTCCAGCCATGTTCGTCATCACCAACCAACTGACGGGAAGGATCAGCTGAAAGAGTTGTTTTTCCTGTTCCAGATAATCCAAAGAAGAGAGCACTATTACCTTTGGGGCCAACATTGGCTGAACAGTGCATAGTTAAAACCCCTTCCAAGGGAAGGAGATAGTTCAACACTGTAAAGACTGCTTTTTTGATTTCGCCGCCATAACCTGAATTACCGATAAGACATAATTTCTGATCGAAATTAAGGATGATAAATGTTTCAGAATTTGTCCCGTCAATTTGGGGGGAAGCATTGAATGACGGGCAGGCAATAATAGTAAATTCAGGAATAAACCGTCGTTGTTCGTCATTAGTCTCCGGTTTGATCAGCATGATGCGGGCAAAAAGGCTATGCCAGGCATACTCTGTTATAATACGCACTGGAAGACGATAATTAGGGTCGGCACCACCATAGCAATCCTGAACAAACAGGTCACGTCCCTGTAAAAAGCCCTGCATCCTCTGGAAGACAGCATTAAACTTATCGGGGTTACATGGACGATTATATTCACCCCACCAAATTCTATCCTCAGTAGTTGCCTCTTTAACGACAAATTTATCATTAGCGGCACGGGCTGTATGTTTTCCGGTATTAACGGTTATTGGTCCCATATGGGTCAATTTACCTTCAGAACGGAAAATTATCTCTTCATAAAGTGCCTCAACTGGTAAATTCCAATAAACATTATTTAGATTTGTTAGGCCATGATTGGAAAGGCTGTAGTCAGCTTTTACCGCGGTTTTTTCATCATGGGCCGGGGTCTTTACTTTAATCACATACTGGGTCATAACCAATCCCTCCTGAATTTACGATCACCAATGTAAATTTCATTGGGCGACTCAGGATCAACAGCCCATTTTATTCTCTGAACACCCTCAGTTATACTTTTAACGGTTCCGCAATAGCTTAATCTTAAATGTCCTTCCATACCAAATTCCTTACCGGGAACGGTTACTACACGAGCTTTGTCCACGAGAAACTTGGAAAGTTTTACTGAATCTTTTTCGTAAGCGGAGAAATCCGGAAGGCAATAGAAAGTTCCACCAGGGGCTATTGTTCTTATACCGTTAAATGAATTTAATTCGTTCATCATGATTTTAGCATTATTCTCAAGAGTAAGCCTGAGATTTTCCACACCACTTTGAAGCCCGGTCAAAGCTCCAGCCGCGGCCGCTTGTAAAATTACTGAAGGACATGAGGTATTCTGAGCAGCAACATTTATCATTGTATTTGTTACTTTTTTACTGGCGATAGTCCAGCCGATTCTAAAACCGGTCATGGCATAGGTTTTCGAAACACCATTAATAACAATAACCTTGGAATCTTCCATATCCTTTTTAACGAACTTATAAACCGGTGTCCATTTAGATTTGCTGAAAACCAATTGATGATAAATATCATCCATCACGAGATAGATTCCTTTTCTTTCACAATACTCTACTATCTCAGCAATGAAATCTTCACTGTAAACAGCTCCGGAAGGATTGTTGGGGCTGTTTATAATTATCGCCTTGGTATACGAACTGACAGCCTGAGTAATATCTTCCATAGTCGGTTCAAATCGTCCGCTCTCCGGAGTGACAATAACAGGGATACCGTAAACCATCTTAACGATTTCCGGATAACTAACCCAATACGGTGCTACTATGATCACTTCATCCTGAGGATTCAGGAGAGTCATCATCAGATTATAAACAGCCTGTTTTGCCCCGGCTGTAGCCAGTACATTGTTAGGACCAATAACTTTGTCATAATGATCCTCAGTGTAGCGGATAATAGCTTTCACTAATGAGGGAATACCTTCGGTAGGTGTATAACGTACTTCACCGGTTTTTAGTTTGGCGGCACAAGTCAGAATTGCATCCAGCGGAACTTTTGACTTCGGTTCGCCAGCGCCAAGATGAATGACCGGTTCGCCTCTTTCACTTAACTGACGAGCAGCTTCATTTAAAGCGAGTGTCGGTGACTCCTTAATTTCTCTGGCAAGTTGACTTAAACTCATAACTTAACCCTTCAATAATGTTGCGATAGCAGTAACATCAACGATATCATCAACCGAACAACCGCGTGACAAATCATTAGCCGGTTTGGCCAGCCCTTGTATAATTGGACCGGTTGCTGTTGCACCAGCAAGGCGTTCGGTCAATTTGTAACCGATATTGCCGGCATCGAGATCCGGGAAGATAAGCACATTGGCATTGCCGGCAATTTCCGACCCGGGTGCTTTGCGAGCGCCGATTTCCGGAATAATAGCGGCATCCAATTGAAACTCACCATCCACCTTAAGATCCGGATGATTGGTCTTTAGAATCTCTATTGCCTCTAACACTTTATCTACATCTTTATGTTTAGCGGAACCTTTCGTGGAGAAAGAAAGCATAGCTACACGCGGTTCCTGCCCCAATAAGAACTTCATTGTTTCTGCAGTGGAAGCGGCAATTGAAGCCAGTTGTTCAGCATTGGGATTGGGTACAACTGCACAATCACCATACATGAATACTTTATCATGTTCATCGCGGAATTGGGGGAGAGTCATCATAAAACAACTGGATACAACCTTGATACCCGCTTTTAATCCAAGGATTTGAATGGCAGCTCTCAACACGTTTCCAGTTGTGTTGATTGCTCCTGCAACTGAAGCGTCAGCTTTATCATTTTTGACCAGCATGGCTCCAAAGAAAAGAGTATCAGCCATAGCTGCTTTAGCCTCATCTTCAGTAATTCCTTTGGCTTTGCGCATCTCCATGAATTCTGCTACAAAACCATTATAATCCGATGAATGTACCGGGTTGATAACTTCAACTTTATTCAGTTGCAGTCCAAATTCCTTAGAGAGTCTTTCAATCTCTTTTTCATCGCCAAGAATGGTTACTTTGGCAATTTCTTCTGATAAGATCTTTTTGGCCGCCTGAATGGTGCGGGGTTCTGTCCCTTCCGGGAGAACAACTCTACGCTTTTTGGAACGAGCTTTTTCTTTTATCAGAGATAGAGCTTTCATAAATTTTTGCTCCGTTTAAATTATTATTCTATTGTTCCGACACTTTTCAGACTGTCATTCAAATCCGAATCAGTCAGGAAAGCATCGATAAACATATCCAGATCACCATCCATAACCGCTTGAACATTTCCAGTTTCAACCGATGTCCGGTGATCCTTAACCATATTATAGGGATGGAAAACATATGACCGAATCTGCGATCCCCATTCGATCTTCTTTTTCGTATCCTCGTATTTCTGCATCTTCTTGGCTTCTTCTTCCAGCTTAAGCTGGTAAAGGCGCGATTTTAGAACTTTGAAAGCAGCATCCTTGTTTTTATGTTGGCTTCTTTCCGATTGGCAGGTAACAACAATTCCGGTTGGCTCGTGAGTCAGACGAATGGCCGAAGAAGTTTTATTGATATGTTGCCCACCGGCTCCGGATGCCCGATAGGTATCAACCCTGACTTCATCTTCATTAATTTCAATCTCAACATTTCCTTCAATAGCAGGAAAGACATGAACCGACACAAATGATGTATGCCGGCGGGAGTTGGCATCAAAAGGAGAAATTCTCACTAACCTGTGCACACCGGATTCTGCTTTAAGGTGTCCGTATACATAATCCCCTTTGATTTCCATCGTTACCGATTTCAAACCGGCTTCGTCACCCGGCTGATAGTCCATGAGATCTACGGAAAATTCGGATCTTTCTGCCCAACGGTTGTACATGCGAAAGAGCATTTCAGCCCAGTCCTGCGATTCAGTTCCACCAGCTCCGGGATGAATGGATAAAATTGCATTACGATGATCATCACGACCGGATAATAGAGCCGTGGATTCTAAATTTTCAATTTCTTTTGATAAATTGTCAACGGATAAACTAAATTCCTTCATTGCCGCCGTATCATTGTCACTCTCAAGAAGATCAAGCATTTCTCCCGAATCTGCTATTTCATTGGATAATTTATTATGCAGCTCAACCCATTTTTTATGCACCGATATCTCTTTTAAAACTTCCTGGGCTGATTGGTTGTCATTCCAGAATTTTTCGTCAGTGCTCTGTTTTTCCAAATGAGCTATCATTGTTATTCGGTTATCGAGGTCAAAGAAACCTCCGCAGTTTATTCAACCGCTCCGAAAGATCAGCAATTTTATTTTTCAGTTCCGCTGACATTATCAGCAACCTCCATATTAAGGGGACAAATATATAAATTTGACTGTTCCGGGTCAAACATATTCGTACTAAAAAGTGACTTTATTCACAAAGGGTATTGCCACATCTTTTTGTTTTATTATCGAAAGTTAAAGGTTAATAGGGATTTATTAATTTTTATGTTAAGGTCGTTCAATGTGGATCAAAGTCAATAATATAGATAATTATCCGTAAAGCTTGACATTATGACTCATCAATGGCATTTTAAACCCATGAAACTGGAAGTATTGGTCGTTGGCATGTTCGAGGTTAATTGCTACCTGTACTGGGATGAAACCTCAAAAGACGGAATCATAATTGATCCGGGCGATGAAGAAGAACAGATTATAAATCGAGTTGAAGAGCTTGGCATTAATCTTAAAGCAATTCTTCTGACTCATGGACATGGCGATCATATTGTTGCTGTTGAAGCGGTTAAGGAGAAATATAATATTCCCCTTTATATTGGCAATGGGGAAGAAGAACTACTGAAAAATCCTTCAGCTAATGTCTCGGCACTAATTGGTCATCCTATTGTCGCCCCACCTCCTGATTACCTTGTTGATGATGAACAGCTCCTGACTTTTGGGGCTATCAACCTGAAAGTTCTTTCAACTCCGGGGCATTCTCCGGCTGGTGTCTGCTATCTTGATGAGAATGAAGGATTGTTATTTACCGGTGATACACTGTTCTGGAGCTCAATCGGGCGAACAGATTTTCCCGGAAGTTCGCATGAAACCCTTATGAATTCAATTAATATAAAAATTATGACCCTGCCCGATTCTATTGTATGTTTTCCCGGTCATGGTCCTAAAACAACGGTTGGAGCTGAAAGAGAAAATAACCCATTCTTAACCGGCCGTTTCTTCGCTTAAGCCACATAGTGGCATTTATTTTGAATTATGAATATTAATACCTTAAGAAAATTAAAAAGATCATTTTATAATCGATCAACGCTGGAAGTTGCCCCGGAACTGATTGGTAAGTTTATTGTTTATAATTCACCAAAAGGAAGGCTGTCAGCGCGAATTGTTGAAGTTGAAGCCTATATTGGCCAGGATGATCCGGCTTGCCATGCGGCTCGTGGACAAACCAAACGAAATGCGATGATGTATGGAAAGCCGGGTTTTGCCTATATTTATTTTGTTTATGGAATGTACTATTGTCTGAATTTTGTAACTGAGCCAAAAGGACTGCCGGCGGCAGTATTGCTTAGAGCAGCCGAGGTTGTGGACGGTTTAGAATTTTTAAATAATAATTCAAAAAAGATAAACAGGCAATGCTTGTTAAATGGACCGGGAAAATTTTGCCGTGAATTTGGTTTGACAATAGATCAGAATGGTCTTGATCTGACTGGAGATATACTATATCTTCAGGATTGCAATTCTCCTGTTGAGGTAATTGAAAGATCCACGAGAATTGGGATAAAAGTTGGCAAAGATTTATTATGGCGTTTTTATGACAAAAATTCAAAATCGGTATCCGGAAAGAAAAATGGGATACTTGTTTAATGGAGAATAAAAAATGGTCAGAAAAGTAAGCGACACAAAAAAAATATTAAAAAAGGATGAAGTAAAAAAACATCCGAAAAGTGTTGTCCAGAGAAAAGATACTACGCTGCCAATCTCAGCATTCGGCAACGTGATGAAACAATTTAATACTGCGGCCAGCAAATTGAATCTTGATAAGAATATTTTAGAATTTATAAAGGTCCCTCGCAGAAGTACGATTGTTAATTTACCGGTAATAATGGATGATGGATCTTTCAGAATGTTCACTGGTTTTAGAGTACAGCATTCTATAGCTCGCGGACCAGCCAAAGGGGGAATTAGATATCATCCCGATGTAAATCTTGACGAAGTACAGGCTCTCGCCTCATGGATGACCTGGAAATGTGCGGTAGTGAATATTCCTTTTGGGGGTGGTAAAGGTGGTATTATCTGTGATCCTCAAAAACTCTCTAAGGGTGAACTGGAAAGATTAACCCGCCGTTATGTGGCTGATATGAGTGATCTCTTTGGACCTGACACCGATGTTCCCGCTCCTGATGTCGGCAGCGGACCAAACGTGATGGCTTGGTTTATGGACACCTATTCCATGAAAATGAACCACTCGGTTCCCGGTGCTGTAACCGGCAAACCGCTGGTATTGGGTGGTTCTCAAGGTAGAGTGGAAGCAACCGGACGAGGAGTAATGTTGTGCATTCGTGAAGCAGCCAAACATATGGGAATACATCTGGATCGATGCACCGCTTCGGTTCAGGGTTTTGGTAATGTCGGTTCTGTAACAGCTAAACTACTGCATGATCAGGGAGTTAAGATTACGCATATATCAGATGTTAATGGTGCCATTCATAATCCCAATGGTATTGATATCCAGAAATTAATGGAATATGTAGGAAAGCATGAGACAATTCTGGGTTTTCCTAATGTGGAAAAAATTGATGCCACAAAGGTTTTAAGTGCCAAAGTTGATATATTAATACCAGCCGCACTGGAAAACCAGATTACTGCGAAAAATGCTAAGGACATAAAGTGTAAAATTTTAGCTGAAGGAGCCAATGGTCCCACTACTCCTGAAGCTGATGAGATTCTGGATAAAAAGGGGATAGTTGTTATTCCTGATATTCTTGCCAATGCTGGAGGCGTTACTGTATCGTATTTCGAATGGGTTCAAAACAGAATTGGGTATTTCTGGTCAATAGGAGAAGTCAATCAACGCCTGGAAGAAAAAATGGTGGCATCTTATAAAGATGTTCAGACTGTGGCAGATGAGAATAAGATAAGTCTTCGTATCGCGGCTTATATGCTGGCCATATCTCGTGTTGTTGAAGTGGTTCAACTGCGCGGTATCCATGCCTGACCATTAAAGGCAGTTATATTATTTTTTAAGTCATATTCATTGATAATGAGTATGATATATAGAATGATATTATCAGAAAGGAATGATATTTCTGGGTCCTGAAATTTTACAAAAGCTAATAATCGGTGCCCCGGCGATTTTATTTGCTCTCACGGTGCATGAATTTTTCCATGCCTGGACAGCTTTGAAATTTGGCGATCCGACGGCCTACAAGATGGGGCGCCTGACCTTGAATCCTCTGGCTCATCTTGACCTGATGGGAACAAGCATGCTATTTTTTACACTGCTGTTTTCCCATTTTATGTTCGGTTGGGCTAAACCGGTCCCGGTAAATCCGATGAATTTTCGCAATATCAGAGTGGGTGATTTCTGGGTCTCTGCAGCTGGACCCCTTTCGAATCTGGGCTTGGGATTGATTTTTAGTGCCGTTAGCATCGGAGTGCCACCTATTCCAAATTGGGTAAGTGGAGCTTTAATATCTCCAGATGTTATTCCAGAAATGGCGTTAAGGTAATTTCCCCAAGGAAGAAAATAAGAATAATCAAACCAATACCATTTATCCTTAATTTTCCAAGGGACAATCATAAAGGATTGCCTTCTTTGAACCTCTCTTGGTATGCTACTTTCCAATGTTTTCCAATCGTCCTCTGTCATTTCATCTTTATAAAGCTCTTTGGATAAAGCCATTATTGCAGGTGGAAGAGCCATATATTTAGCAATTACCCATGGCCTCTTAATTACAGATTCAGCCACAAGGGGGGCTATTTTGTAGGAATATGAAGCAAATGGAACAAAGTG
>JBDRQG010000161.1:0-10091 GCA_043826475.1 bacterium | reverse complement strand
ATATTAAAGACAGCTCTGATCGGACCGCATCGGGATGATATCAGCTTTTATATTGATAGCTTTCCGTGTAGAACACATTCCTCCCAGGGAGAACTCAGAACAACAGCTATCTCTTTAAAAGTTGCTGTTTATGATATTATTCGTCTTCGGAAAAAGGCTTCCCCTATACTTTTACTAGATGAAATTTTCGCTGAACTCGATGAATCCCGATGCGAAATGCTTATCAGATTGTTCCCTGATTTCGGACAAATATTTTTAACTACCGCTGTTTTGCCGCCTTCTATGTTGCAAAATAATGCAAAAAGTTTTTATATTAAAAACGGAAAAGTGGAAAACGAGAGATAGATGCCTGTTCTTAAGTTAAATAATGTATCTAAATCATTTAACGAGACTTCCGCCCTTGAAAATATATCGCTTGAGCTTGCCGAAGGAGAACTTCTCGTTGTACTTGGACCTTCGGGATGCGGCAAGTCAACCCTTCTGAGACTAATTGCCGGCCTGGAAGAGTTGGACTCGGGTGAAATATTCATCGGAGATAGACGCGTCGATAAGCTTCGTCCCAAAGATAGAAATGTGGCTATGGTTTTCCAGAATTATTCTCTTTACCCCCATATGTCAGTAATGAAGAATCTGGCCTTTCCTCTTAAAATAGCCAAAGAAAGCAAAAGCTATATAACAAAACAAGTTGCAGAGACAGCAGAGCTTTTGGATTTAACTGATAAATTAAGTGCCCGGCCAGCTCAGCTTAGTGGTGGACAACGTCAAAGAGTAGCTGTGGGGCGGGCTATTATAAGAAATCCTTCGATATTTCTTCTTGATGAACCATTTTCGAATCTTGATGCTAATCTTAGAACTAAAATGCAGCGAGAGATTGTTCGTATTCAAAAAAAAATGAATACAACCACAGTTCATGTAACTCATGATCAGGCCGAAGCCCTAACCATGGCGGACCGCATTGCATTGTTAGATAAGGGAAAATTAATTCAATTAGGAACACCTAAAGAATTGTATTCATCACCGGTAAATATTTTTGTTGCTGATTTTCTCGGCTTTCCCAAAATCAATCTGATTGAAGGAAGTATAAATGATGGTATTCTGAACCCATTTGGATATGAAATGTATTCTATGCAAAATAGAATTATCAATTCTGACATAAAAATCGGTATAAGACCTGAAGATATAAAAATTGATGAAAATGGTCAATGCGCAGGAGTTGTAGTTGATTCTGTTTATCTTGGCGATCAATATGTAATTACTTTGGATTTTAAAGGATTTAAAATAGTCATATCGGGTGAAAAATACCCTGTTGAGCGCGGGAAGATAGTCAATTTTACTTTCGACTTAAAAAATGTCTTATTTTTTAATATTTCAAATGGGCTTTCTTTATAATAAATAATCAAATCTATATTTATCCCGTTTAGTGTAAAAGGTTGAATTAATAACAATTAAAGGTAATTTTGTCTTGACTTTTACCCCTATTATTGGTTATTTTAGATTAGTCTGTAATATGTGTAAAATTCCTGTTCTCTAAAACAAAATAACTCCAGGGTATTTTACGCATTAGGCAATGTTGGTCATACATAAGAGGTATCAAATGCCGATTTTGTTAATATCAAATTATTACAATCCAAATAACCATCAACCAATAAAAACTATAGGAGGTATTAGTTTTCGTAGTCCACGGTAGGTTTTTTCGTGCAATGCGAAACTACCTGCACAAATTTTTAAAGAGTAACTGTCCGTATTGAGAGAGGTATGCTATGCTCAAATGGAGAAAATGGACTCCCGCTCTGGTTCTTGCGATTTCAATTTTAGCTTTAGGTGCTGTTGCCTTCACCAGCGGTGTTGAAGCAGATCGTCCTGATTATGCTACGATGAACGCAGATCGCTCAACCAGCGCCCAAGAATTTGTTCATCCTGACGTGATTGCCAAGATGAATATGGAAGCAGAAGTTCAGGCAAAGATGGAAGCTGAAGCTGAAGCTCAGCAAATAATCGAAAAAGCGCCTGAAGTAAGTTATTCAAAAGATCGTTATACCGGTATTGCATCACTGCGTCACCCGGTAGTTCAACACGATCCAAGAACTGTTTATCTCAGTGAAGACTTTGAGGGAGTTGATTTCCCACCAGCCGGCTGGGATACAATTAACACTGACCCTGGATATGGCTTCTTTGCCAATACATTCAGTGGTGGTGGAACTGTCGCCGCCCTGGTAACCTGGCACGCTCCGGGCTATCAGCAGGACGAATGGCTGTTGACACCAATGACAGATATTTCTGGTATGGCCCCAGCCAACGCTAAGTTGGAATTCTGGATGCTGCAGGGATATGATTATCCTCATGATTTTAAAATTTACTGGTCAACAGATGGTGTGACCTTTACCGAATTCTGGGATTCATTCGGAACCGGTTATCCGGCTCACGTATGGTATTATGTTGCTTTGGATATCAGCTCGCTGATAGCCGAAGGCTCAGTAATGTTTGGCTTCCAGTACTATGGCGTAGATGCCGACCTTTTTGGTCTGGATGATATTGCCATTACTGACGATGCCGCCGCCACCGGCCGTTGCTGTTCCGGCGACATTTATACACCCACCTGTGATGATGGCTTGACACTTGATGAGTGTAATGCCCTTAGTGGTTCATGGGTTAATGGCGGTACTTGCGCCAGCGATCCTTGCCCGATCCCGGGTGAAGATGATAACTGTGCTGACGTCACTCCGCAAGCATTACCATACACTTTTGTTGGCAACAACGAAGGTGCTACTTATGATACATACTGCCAATATTTCGGTGATTATCCGAATACCTGGTTTGCTTTCACTATTGACGAATGCACTGATATTACCCTGTCCTACTGCGGTACGCAGGCTGGTTGGGGCAATGGCTGGCTGAATCTGGTAACAGATTGTGCCTGTTCTGAAGGTTCATTGATTACCGGTGCTACTTATGATTTTAACTGCGGTAATGGCAATCCTCAGATTTACTGGAGCCATTTACCAGCCGGTACATATTACTACCCGGTAATGCTTGATGTAGCTAACGGCGCTTCAGGCGACTGGTCTATTGAAGTGACTGGTACTGCCTGTCCGCCCGCTCCGGCTAATGATGAATGTGCCAATGCTGAAGCTATCGGCGATGTGGTTGATTATGTCTCCCACAACTTCGGCGCTACAACTGATGGTGGCGGCTATGCTAACCAGAATATCTGGTACTGCTATACTGCAACTTGTGATGGTTTTGCGACTGTCAGTCTTTGTGGTTCCGATTTTGATACTAAATTAGCGGCTTATGACGGCTGTTCATGCCCAATAGGCACCCTTTTAGCTTCAAACGATGATGCTACTGGTATATGCAGTCCACAGTCTCAAATCACTTTTGCAGTTACTTCAGGCAATCAATACATGATTGAAGTTGGTGCTTATAGTACCTACGAAGGAAACCTTCTGATCAACATCTCTTGTGCAGGCGGTTCTGGTAACGAAGGTGATAACTGTGCCAACCCAATTAAACTTGATATTCCCACCCTGCCGTTCGAAGACCTCGGTCAGACAACCTGTGGGCGTATGAATTACTATGAAGATCCTGGAGATGATATCTGTATGGGATACTACACCAATGGCGAGGATATCTTCTATGAAATTACTGTACTCTCAGAAGTAACAGTGAATTTCCACCTCGATCCTTTAGGTACATCTTATGCAGGAATGGGTTTGTTTACATCATGCCCGCCGACATTAGATAACTGTGTTGACTTTGTAGTCAGCTCAAGCTCTGCCGCAAAGAGCATTACCTGTGCTACACTGGCTCCAGGTACTTATACTCTCATGATCGATACCTGGTCAACACCATACTGTATCCCGACATTCAATCTTTCAATAGTTGATACAACTTGTGAGATTATTGAAATTCAAAATGATGATTGCGCAGATGCTACTGAAATTAATGAAGTAACCGATCTGGCCTTCTCAACTGTAGATGCTACCTTTGACGGACCGGGTGGATGTCAGACTGCTGCCAACGTTTGGTATTGCTATACCGCTACCCAATCTGGTAAAGCGGTTATATCGCTTTGCGGTTCCGGCTATGATACCAAGCTGGCCGTTTATGAAGGTTGCTCATGTCCTCCAGGCGCTCTGGTTGAATGCAACGATGATGCTTGCGGTATTCAATCTGAAATAGAAATTCCTGGCGTTGTTGCTGGAAACATATACCTGATTGAAGTAGGTGGATACAGCACAAACACTGGCACAGGTGTTTTGAATATTACTGTAGTTCCTGATTGTGAATATGAATGCCCTCCAGGCGCTACACCGGAAGGTGAAGTCTGTCTTGGTGCCGATGCTGAAGATGTGACCAATGGTGGCTGTAATTCTGATCCCGCCGTATTCGGTTCAATCGCCTGTGGCGAAACCGTTTGTGGTGAAATCAGCACATACCTCTATGGTACAGACAGCTATCGTGACACCGACTGGTATGGGTTCACTCTTACTGAGTGGATGAATGTAACTCTGGATGCCGAAGCTGGCTTCCCGTTTGTTACCGGATTCCTGGAGCAGGTTGTAGCGGGTGGTGGCCTTGATTGTGCTAACTTCACCGGATACATTGCTCCATACGCTTCGGTTGACGAATGTACTCCTGTCACTATGACAGTTACATTAGGTCCCGGCACTTATGCTATATTTGCCGGTGCCTCAGTCTTTACCGGTCTTGACTGTGCAACCGGACCACATAACTATCACCTGCAGCTGACCTGTGAACCTGCTGTTGCAGTTTACTGTGATGCCAGCGGCGGCTGTGATGAATATATTGAAAACATCACGGTTGGTTCGATCAACAATACTTCCGCATGTGAAGGTTATGGTGACTTTACTGCCCTTTCAACATCTGTTGAAGCTGGCGGAAGCTATCCTATTTCCTTTACTATCGGTGGCGCTTATTCTAGTGATCAGGGTGCTGTCTGGGTTGACTGGAACCAGGATATGGACTTTGATGATCCAGGTGAAGAAGTTCTTTATGGAACTGGCGTAGGACCATACGCTGGTGATATGGTTGTTCCTGGCGACGCTCTTCCTGGTGCAACCCGCATGAGAGCACGCTTAACATGGAATGCCGTTGCGACGCCATGTGGTGCCACATCATACGGTGAAGCCGAAGACTACACCATTATTGTTGGTGAATCGGCTCCTACCGTTCTGATGGTTCCTGATCCGTTCCTGGCGGCCTTCTTGTTTGCTCATGATCCAATGAGTGGTTCTTTCTATATGACTAATACTGCTGCCGGTGGAGATGTAAATCTGATGACCGTTACCTCTATTAGTGTTGGCGGTTGCCCGGTTGCTATAACCGGATCAGAAGTAATCCCTGGTGGTTACGGAACATTGATCGAAGATTGTATCAAAGTCTCCTTCCCGCTGTCAGAGTATCTGACTTGTGTTGCCTCTGCTCAGCCTGATGGATTACTTTGGGATCAAATTGATTCATTCTTCGATATTACTTACGATATTGATGGTGTTCCCGGCACATATACCGGCCAGGTTGAAGTTATTGGGCATAGATCCGGTGACCTTAACATGGACGGAAAGGTACTTGTCGATGACCTGACATTCTTCGTAAACTACCTCTTCAAGGGTGGTGAGGAACCTCGGGTGATTGAGATTGCCGATTGTGATGGAAGTGGCGGTATCCCGAACGTAGCTGACATTGTTTATGTTGTCTCCTACTTGTTCAAGGGCGGCCCGGTTCCGGTCCATCCGTAAGTGTTTCTTTTAATAAGAAGATATCTTATTGAAGATAGATTCTAAAAAAACCCGCCGGTTAACACCGGCGGGTTTTTTAATTTGTGTATATTTAGTTATTGAAAAATTGACAGGTCGCGACCTGTCACTATAAATATAAATTTATGCCACTTTATAAGGTTATCAGATTTTTTGACAGCGGGGGCAGAAATGAGCAGAACGGGAACCTATTTTTTCTCGCTTGATTTCAGTTCCACATTTAGAACAGGGTTCACCTTCGCGACCGTATGCCAGAAGATATTTCTGAAACCCGCCCGGTTTGCCATTGACGCCGGAATAGGTATCAACCGATGTCCCCATCAGACGGATTGCTTTTTTTAACAGGCGCTGAATATGGCTATGAAGTTCCAACAGTTTTTTCTTTGATAGGGTGGATGTAATCCGTTGGGGGTGAATGCCGGAAGCATACAGTGCTTCGTCAGCGTAGATATTTCCGATACCGGCAATAAAAGATTGATCCAGCAAAGCCGGCTTTATCATACGACGCGTCTTTTTACACAAAGATATAAAATCATCGGCTTTCATCAGGAGCGGTTCTTCACCCAGGGTTTTTAAACCCTTCTGTTCCCACAATTCATCATTATAAAAAAGGCGAAGCCTTCCGAACCTTCGATAATCATTAAACCGCAGGTGATGGGGATGAGTATTATTTTTATCATCCATGAAATCAATTATTACCAAGTCATGCTTCTCTATGGGTTCGGATGCCTGTTTATAAAAAAAATGACCGGTCATTTTAAGATGCGCCCATAGGGTTATTTCATCACTCAGACTTATTAAAATATTTTTCCCCCGGCGATTGATTTCTAAAACTTCTTTTCCCTTAAGGATTACTTCAAATATTTTGTTTTTAAAAGAATCGCTCACAACAATAGATGCGGGCGGGGCGTTGGTTTTTACCCGGGCGATTGTTTTATTCAGAATTGTACTGCGAAGGCCGCGTACAACCGTTTCGACTTCGGGAAGTTCAGGCATTGGCGAAGCCAACCCTTTCTGTTTTAATACTTATTTATAATAGTGAACCGTTTAAAACTTTAAGTAAAAACTGTCCGGTGTAAGATTGTTTAACTTTTGCTAAATCTTCCGGCGTCCCGGTGGCAAGTATTTTTCCGCCATCATCTCCCCCTTCGGGGCCAATATCAATAATCCAATCGGCAGTTTTTATAACGTCCAGATTATGTTCAATAACAATCACTGTATTTCCCCGATCAACCAATTCATTGAGAACTTTGAGAAGCATTTTAATATCTTCAAAGTGCAAACCGGTTGTCGGCTCATCGAGAATGTAAATAGTCTGGCCGGTGGCCATCTTGGAAAGTTCAGCCGAGAGTTTTACCCTTTGGGCCTCGCCTCCCGATAAAGTTGTTGCCTGCTGGCCGAGATGAATGTAACCCAGACCGACATTATATAAGGTTAATAACTTATTTTTGATGCGCGGGATATTTTCGAAAAAGTTAAGAGCCTCTTCGACAGTCATATCGAGAATGTCGGCGATGTTTTTCCCTTTAAATGAAATTTCCAGTGTTTCCCGATTGTATCGCTTCCCTTTGCAGATTTCACAGGGAACATAAACATCAGGGAGAAAATGCATTTCAATTTTGATAATGCCATCGCCGCTGCATGCTTCACATCTCCCTCCTTTGACATTAAAAGAAAATCTCCCGGGCTGGTATCCCCGTGCTTTGGATTCAGGAATACCCGCAAAAAGATCACGGACATGAGTAAAAACACCGGTATAAGTGGCCGGATTGGAGCGAGGAGTTCGGCCGATAGGAGATTGATCGATATCAATTACCTTATCAACATTCTCAAGCCCTTCGATTGATTTATATGGGAGTGAAGATTTGCGGCTGTTGTAAAAATGTCGGGAGAGAATTGGATAAAGGGTTTCATTTATTAATGATGATTTCCCCGATCCGGAGACACCGGTAATGGCGGTAAATTTCCCCAGAGGAATTTCAATTTCAACGTTTTTGAGATTATTTCCGCTCGCACCAGTCAATTTGACATTTTTACCGGTTCCATCGCGCCGTTTTTTGGGAATTTCAATTCTTCGCTTGTCAGAGAGGTATTGGCCCGTTATGGAATTTTTGTTTTTTTTGATTTCATTTAGTTTTCCCTGAGCAACAACTTCCCCGCCATGAATCCCGGCTCCTGGACCAAGATCGAAAATATAATCAGCCGATTCAATCGTTTCCCGGTCATGTTCGACCACTAACACCGTATTGCCGATATCCCTCAACTCTGTAAGAGTTTTCAGCAACTTGCGATTATCACGCTGATGAAGTCCAATCGAGGGTTCATCCAGGATGTATAAAACACCAACCAGGCGTGAGCCGATCTGTGTTGCCAATCGAATTCTCTGAGCTTCACCACCGGAGAGGGTTGCGGCTGATCGATCTAAAGTCAGATAATCAAGACCAACATCGCTTAAAAAGCTCAATCGCTCCCGTATTTCTTTAAGAATCTGACGTGCTATCAATTCCTGACGGTTGCTTAGTTTGATATTTTTGAAAAATTTATCCGATTGTTTAATTGACATCGCCGATACGCTGTCGATTGTCTCTCGGTCAATTATAACTGATAATGCTTCCGGACGAAGTCTGGCTCCTTTACAGGCAGGACAAGGGCTGATAGTCATATAGCCTTCAATCCATTGTCGGACCCCGTTGGATTCGGTCTGCTTATAGCGCCGTTCCAGATGGCGGACGACCCCTTCGAAGGTAGTTTTATAAGTACCGGAACCGTGCCCTTTACCGGAGGCATGCTCGTATTCAAATTTAATCTCTTCACCATTGGAGCCAAATAACAATACATCCTGAATCTTCTTAGATAATTTATTTAAAGGGGTGGAAAATTTAAAATCATAGTGATTAGCAACCCCTCTTAGCATATAGCGGTACCAATTGGGCATATCAGCCCCACCCCAGGGCCGAATGGCTCCTTCGCTTATAGATTTTGTCCAATCCGGGACAACAAGATCGGGACTAACTTCCATTTTCTGCCCCAATCCATCGCAGGTCTGGCAGGCGCCGAAGGGGGAATTAAATGAAAAGAGTCTGGGGCTGATTTCTTCATAGCTTATGTTGCAATTCAAACAGGCAAACTGCTCTGAAAAGATTAAATCCTGTTTCTTAATATTGATAAGAACAGTACCCTGTCCGGCTTTTAGAGCTGTTTCCACCGAATCAGCCAGACGCTGTTTGGATTTGCTTTTAACCACCAGCCGGTCAACGACCGCCTCAATAGTATGTTTTTTATTTTTATCCAGACTTATTTCAGAATCCGTATCGACAATTTCACCATCGATTCGCAACCGGACAAATCCCTCGCTAAACGCCCCTTCGATTATTTCCTTATGTTCACCCTTTTTACCTCGTACCAGAGGAGCCAGCACAATTAAGCGAGTCTCTTCTTCAAAACTGAGAACCGAATCAACAATCTGCTCGACCGTCTGTTGGGTGATAGGTTGTCCGCATTTAACGCAATGGGGAACGCCCACCCGGGCAAATAAAAGCCGGAGGTAATCATAGATTTCTGTGACGGTTCCTACTGTTGATCGTGGGTTTTTGGTAGTCCCTTTTTGCTCGATTGAAATTGCCGGTGATAAGCCTTCAATAAAATCCACATCAGGCTTATCCATCAAACCCAAAAACTGGCGGGCATAGGAAGACAATGATTCAACATACCGCCGCTGTCCCTCAGCATAAATAGTATCAAAAGCTAGCGAGCTTTTACCGGAGCCGGATAAGCCAGTGATAACAGTAAAGGTATTGCGGGGTATTTTGACATCGATATTCTTTAAATTATGTTCTCGAGCTCCTTTTACGTAGAGGAACTTCTGATTGTTGATATTTCTTTTGTTGTTGTTTGCCATATTTTCTTTCGTTTCAAATCAACCCCAAATATAATTGATTTTTCCATGATATAAAGAGTTATTCATATATTTATATCACATTTATTTATAAAGACTATATATAATAATAGCAGGATCTTCTTTGTGCTGAAAATGCTTGACTTAATTTGTCTATGCAATAAATTAACACGATGACTCATGATATGCATCAGGCTTTTTTCGATAAATTAGCGGCCGAATGGGATTTAATGTTTACCGCTGTGGATCTTGAGTTCCTCTCGCATATAGTTGATGGACTTGGAGCATCCGAGGGTATGGATATACTTGATATTGGATGTGGAACGGGAATCCTTTTTGATATGCTGCGTCGAAAAGTCGGACCGGAAGGCTCGATTACCGGGGTTGATTTCTCCTTTGAAATGGCCCAAAAAGCGCAT
>JBDRQG010000160.1:0-3240 GCA_043826475.1 bacterium | reverse complement strand
AAGGCTGTTGGGGCAAAAAAACGGCATATCCTGAACCAGTTCCTCACCGAAGCCATTGGAATCTGTCTTTTCGGAGGCCTGATCGGTGTTATATTAGGAATCACCATCGGGGTCCTGATTGCAGCAGCGTTGAAATTACCGCCAACTATTCCCATGTGGTCTGTCTTTCTGGGACTTGGCTTTTCACTGCTGATCGGGTTGATCTTCGGTGTCTACCCGGCCATGAAAGCCGCAAGGCTCGATCCCATCGAAGCGCTCAGATGGGAATGAAAACAAATAAGACAGGCATATCTTACGGCATTCCCCTGTTTATTACACGGGCCGGAGCGATGATTTCACTGGTGATATTGCTGTAATCCCCGGTTTTTCCCTTGCAAGCAGTGCCAATAAAAAACTTCATGTTGAATTCTTAATGTATTTACAGTATAATAGGACGTATACGAGAATATATCAACCCTGACACGGGATAGGATTATGGATGTAAAATTATTTGTTGCTTCTTCAGGGGAATTGTCACCAGAACGTGATAAGTGTGTATCGGTAATCCATGAATTAAATAAATCTCATTCGCATCTGCATTTAGATGTCGTTAAGTGGGAAACCGATCTTGAGAGCGGCAGTTATGATAAGTCCCGGATTCAGGATGAAATTAATCCGCTTTTGGAAGATTGCCAAATTGTGATAGTCATGTTTTACTCTAAAGTTGGAAAATTTACTTTAGAAGAGTATCTGCTCGCCAGGGATAAGACAAAAAAGATATTTCTGTATTTCAAACAGGGATTTTCACCTAGCAACGCCCAAGAGAATAATAGCTACGGAGAAGTGTTACATTTCAGACAACGTATCATAGACGAAAATCAAACCCTATATCAGGATTTTATTACTCTTGATAAATTTGAATCAATCTTGTACAAGGATTTGAATAAGTATTTGACAAAAGAGTACCCTACTGCCGACAAACAAAATACAATCATTACTCCTTTCCCTAAAAACATCGAAACCTTCATCGGACGGGAAGAAGACTTGACAGAAGTCCACAAACTCCTGCAACAGCAAAACACCCTGTTACTTCTGAACGGTCTGGGGGGTGTGGGTAAGACTACCCTGGCAATCGAATATGTGAATCGATACCGGGATAAATACGATAACCTGATCTGGCTGGATTTTAAGAACACTTTCCGGGAATCATTCCTGAACCTCTACCAGGATTTGCACATTGATATATCCGGCGGAACCGAGAAAGAAATCTACCATCAGCTACGCGCCCGGCTGCGGGAGTGTCCGGGAAACTGCCTGATCGTCATCGACAACTTTGATAATCTTGATGAGATCGAGGAACTACGCAGCCTGCTGCCTAACTTCAAGAAATTCCTTACATCGCGCAACGAGATAAGTTCCGGTTTCGTGCATACTCACTACCTGGACACACTTCCCCGGGAAAAAGCCATCGAACTCTTCCGGACACATTATAAAACACCGGTTGACGAAAAACTGCTCGATAAGTTCCTGGAAATCATCGGCGACCATACTCTGACTATCGAAATTTCTGCCAGAACTCTTGCTAAAAGTCCCGGACACATTTCGCTTGAGGAAATATACAATATTTTCAAGGGAAAGAAATTCAATACACCTATTGGTAAAATTAAAACCGCTACCGATTATAAAACAAAACTACTGCAAATTAACAACTTCCTTGATGAACTGTTTATTGTTACCGATTTTCCAAAGGCGCAACTATCCATATTGCAGAATTTTTCGATCCTGCCGGCAGTCTTTATTGATAACAAAATCGTACCGGAAATGTTAGGAATTAAGGATGAAGAGTACCCTGAATTTATCGGGAACCTCGATAATCTTGCTGAAGGCGGCTGGCTGACCCGGACGGAGGCCGGCATTAAATGTCACCAGATCATCCGGCAATTGATTCTTAATAAATACCCACCGGAGTACGAAATTATTGAGTCGGTAATTGTACATCTTGCCAAGCAACTTTTCTGTGAACCCGGTGAAAACCCTCTTGGTAAAGCAGAATGGATCATTTTTGCGGATACAGCTTTGTCTAATATTGCATTTGAAAATAATGACATAGGAAGGCTATGTAATAACCTGGCAACGATATATCAGGATATGGGGGAGATGGAAAAAGCCCTCGAATTTGCCCTGAAATCTACGCAAACAAAAGAGAAGATTCTCGCTCCTGATCATCCCTCTCTGGCCACCTCCTATAATAACCTGGCATTGATTTATCAGGATATGGGCAATCTGGATAAAGCCCTCAAATTTGCCCTGAAATCTAAGCAAACAAGAGAAAAGATACTCGCCCCTGACCATCCGGATCTGGCCACCTCCTATAATAACCTGGCAATGATTTATCAGGATATGGGCGAGATGGAAAAGGCTCTCGAATTTGCTTTAAAAGATCTCAAAATAAGCGAGAAGATTCTCGCCCCCGATCATCCGGACCTGGCCACCTCCTATAATAACCTGGCAACGATTTATCAGGATATGGGCGAAAAGGAAAAAGCTCTCGAATTTACTTTAAAAGATCTCAAAATAAGCGAGAAGATTCTCGCCCCTGATCATCCCTCTCTGGCTACCTCCTATAATAACCTGGCATCGATTTATAAGGATATGGGTGAAAGAGATAAAGCCCGGGAAAACTACAATAAATCGATTGCCATTCTGGAACGGATATTCCCCAAAGGCCATCCAAATTTAGCTACCGTACGCAAAAATCTGAAATTATTGGATGATGATTCCTGACAGACACTAAAACACACATCCATTATTACTGTCGCAGTATATAAACTGACAGTCCGTCGTCTAAAAATCATATATGACCGTTAAAAGACACCTAAGGAAGCCAGGAATATGGTATATCACCGGGGAAAAGTCATTCAGGAGCATGGACAAATGATATATCATCAGTGGAAAATGGCCGTGCACTACGAAAAAAAAGCAACCGGGGATAGTAGATTTTGATAAGAGGAACATATCAAATGGCTTATAAGAAATTGCAGAATAATTGTCCTGCGGATGACAACAAGAAGAGATTTCCGTCACTTTTTTCCGTGTCGAAAATCTGATTGATAAATTCCTGTTTAGTCTATTGCCCCTTACTATTTGAGCAGCATCATTTTCATCATATAGCGGTGAGCGCCGGTCCACAATTCGCAAAAATAAATCCCTGATCCCTGATCTGTCGCATCCCAACGTAAGCGGTATTCCCCGGCCGGCTGT
>JBDRQG010000159.1:0-5526 GCA_043826475.1 bacterium | reverse complement strand
TCTACCTATAAATTAAATTCACTTACTGACAAGTGATGTCATTAAAAAAGGAAGTTAGTTACACTTAATAATTAAATTTATCATTCACTGACTTCAATTCAAATATTCTAGATTACAATCAATCTTTAACATTTTTCTCACGTAATCTAAATGCCATTACCCCCCAACAACTTACAGGCTACAATAATACATCCCCTATCACCCTATTATCCATTAATTCCTTGCCTATTTTTTCTGTTTTGCTATATTAACGGGCTTTGTAAGTTCTGGCACGGCATCCGTTTGCTTGTGTCAGTTTTTAAATTTTAATATTTAACCGATTGGTTTTCCAAAAATTCAGGAAAATCATAGCGGGTTGTTGTATTTATATGTTTGGTAATTTGACAGACAAACTTGAAGTCGTCTTCAAGAAACTTCGCGGCGCCGGAAAACTCTCCGAGAAAAATATCAAAGACTCGATGAGCGAGGTCCGCCGTGCCCTACTGGAGGCGGATGTCAATTACAAGGTTACCAAACGGTTTGTGCAGTCGGTTCAGGAGAAAGCTGTCGGCGAGGAAGTTCTCAAGTCTATCGAACCGGGACAGATGATTATTAAAATTGTCCACGAAGAACTTGTTCAGCTTCTCGGTGGTAAAGAAGTACCGCTGGCGCCAATTGATAAATCGCCTACAGTATTTATGGTCTGCGGTCTTCAGGGTTCGGGTAAAACCACCCTTTGCGGCAAGCTGGCTTTGATGCACAAACGCAAAAACAAAAAACCGCTGGTTGTAGCGGCTGATATTTACCGACCGGCGGCAGTCAAACAGTTGAAAGTTCTGGCTGATTCAATATCTGTCGAGCATTTCTCGATTGAGGGCGCCAAGCCGCAGCAGATATGCAAAGAAGCGGTTAAATATGCTGAAAAGAATTTTATCGATGTAGTTATTTTAGATACCGCCGGTCGTTTGCATATTGATGACGATCTGATGCGTGAACTTGAAGAGATAAAAGCTCTCACCAAGCCTGATGAGCTATTACTTGTAGCTGATGCTATGACCGGTCAGGATGCTGTTAAAGTGGCCGATGAATTCCACAAGCGTCTGAATATTACCGGCGTGGTTCTTTCCAAACTTGATGGTGATGCCCGTGGTGGAGCGGCTCTTTCGATTAGAGAGGTAACCGGTTGTCCGATTAAGCTGGCATCGACTGGTGAAAAGCTTGGGGATCTGGAACCTTTTTATCCTGAGCGGATGGCGACCCGTATTCTTGGAATGGGTGACATTGTTACGCTGGTAGAAAAGGCTCAGGAGACGATTGACGAAGCCCAGGCGATGAAGATGCAGGAAAAGATGCTCAAAGCGCAGTTTAATTTTGAGGATTTCCTGGATCAGATGGATCAGATAAAAAAGATGGGGCCATTGGATGGCTTATTAAAGATGATACCCGGTGTCGGCAAGGCGCTTAAAGGGGTGCATGTTGAAGAAAGAGATATGGAGCGGATGGTGGCGATTATCAAATCGATGACCATTGCCGAACGCCGCAACCCGGGCTTGATTGACGGCTCACGAAAGAAAAGAATCGCAACCGGTTCAGGAAATTCGGTGCAGTCGGTCAACCAGTTATTAAAGCAGTTTTATACTATGCAAAAGATGTTTCAACAAATGAATAAAGGTAAACTCAAAGGGCTCCCGAAAGGGATGATGCCCTTTTAAATTAAAACCATTAATGGAGGATTGATTTTTTGGCCGTACACATTAGACTTCGTCGGATGGGCAAGAAGAGACAGGCCTTTTATCGTATCGTAGCGGCGGATTCCCGCCGGGCGCGCGATGGCCGTTTTCTGGAAGTTATTGGCACTTACAACCCGATCGAAAAACCAGCGAAAGTGAATCTGGTTGAAGACCGAATCACTTACTGGCTTAACGAGGGTGCTATCCCATCGGACACAGTTAATTCCCTTTTTACCCAGGTTGGCTTCAACGAAAAATATCTTCGCGCCAAAAAGGGAGAAGACGTTTCAGAGATTGCTTTAAAATCAGAGATTAAAGAGCGTCCGAAAAAAACGCGGAAAATGAAAAAGATCATTGTCGCTAAAGCTGAAGAAGCAAAAGCTGCAGAAGCAACCAAAGCTGCAGAAGCTAAGGCTGCTGCTGAAGCCAAAGCTGCTGAAGCAAAGGCCGCTGCTGAAGCTAAAGCTGCTGAAACGAACTCATCCGAAAATACCGAAGCGTAAGAGTCGGGAGAGGATAAAAAATAGTTTATCGCTAAGGTAAACAGAACTTGAACCAGATTTTAAAACAGTTTAGAAAATCTGACTGAATTACAATTGATACTGAAAGGAATTAGTCATGAAAGATTTTGTAGAGTACATCGTAAAGTCTATCGTTGACAGCCCTGATTCTGTGGATGTTAAGGAAATTGAAGGAAGCCGTACGACAGTGTACGAACTAAGAGTAGCCCAGGCTGATTTGGGTAAAGTTATTGGAAAAGCTGGAAATACGGCCAAATCGATCCGTACTTTGCTGGCCGCCGCCGCTGCTCGTCATGGAAAACGCGCAGTCTTAGAAATTCTCGAGGACTAAGTTGTGCCGGAGGATGAGTTTGTTGTCGTCGGACTACTTGGTCGGACACGGGGAATTAATGGAGAAATTTATGTCATCCCCGACACAGACTTTCCGGATAGATTCATCGGACTTAGTGAATTATATATTGAGAATCGAGGCAGTTGGGAAAAGATAAAACTGAAATCATCAAGTATGATTTCAGGACGCCCGGTTGTACGATTTGAAAATGTCACTACCCGCGAAGATGCAGCGCGATATACTAACCGCAGGATAGCGGTTTTAGAAAGCGAGATGGTAGCTCTCCCTGAAGGAAGCTACTATATTTACGATCTTATCGGATGTAGTGTAGTTGAAGAAAATACGGATAAACTGCTGGGTATAATAGAGAATGTCGAGCAGTACCCAGCCAACGACGTTTATGTCATTAAGATGTTGGATGGAAATATAGTTTTGTTTCCGGCCATAAGACAGTTTGTGAAAAGCATTGATTCCGCCGGACGGCGTATCGTTGTTGATCCGGCTGGGTTTCCGGATGACGAAGAAACATAAGCGTAGAGATAAATGAAGTTTGAAATTATAACCCTTTTCCCGGACTATTTTAACCAGGCGTTGAAACAGTCATTGATCGGGAAAGCGGTTGATAAGAAGCTCTTTGAAATCAGAATAGTAAACCTTCGCGATTATGCAACCGACCGCCATAATACTGTCGATGACACTCCCTTCGGCGGAGGAGGCGGAATGGTCCTGAAAGTTGAGCCGCTTGATTTGTGCCTGAAGGATTTAGGATACTCCCATAAAAATAAATCCGGTAATACCGGTGGGAAAATTATTTTAACTTCGGCAGCGGGACAGACTTTCAAACAGACCATGGCTGTCAAGTATTCATTAGGTGACCGTCTTACCATAATATGCGGCCACTATCTCGGGGTAGATCAGCGAATCACTGAGTTGTATGAAATCGAAGAAGTTTCGGTTGGCGACTATGTGTTAAGCGGAGGCGAACCGGCGGCGATGGTGATGATTGATGCCATCGGAAGGCTGGTTCCAGGTGTCCTGGGAAATTTTGAATCAGCTCTTGAGGATTCGCACATGAACCAATTACTCGGGTCCTCCTGTTATACCAAGCCGGCTGAATATGAAGGCTTAAAAGTTCCTGAGGAGCTTATGTCCGGCAATCATGAGTTGATTAAACAGTTCCGTCACCGGGAAGCATTAAGAAATTGTTATTTGAAAAGACCGGATTTGCTGGAAACAGCAGAGTTAACTGAAGAAGAAGATAAAGAATTAGAGAAGATAAAACAGGCTGAAAAGAAAAATAAATTTTAGATATAGATTATTAAGTAGTTAATTAATTATTATTTGATAGAGTGTTGGAAAGGAAAGTAAAATGAAGCGCATTACCCACATTGAAAAGAGTTTTATGAAGGAGAATATTCCTCCTTTCAGCTCAGGAGACACCCTTCGGGTACATGTGAAAATTAAGGAGGGTGATAAGGAGCGTATTCAGGTTTTTCAAGGTACCGTCATCAGCCGCCGCGGCGGTGGAACCGGTGAAACTTTTACCGTGCGTAAAATTTCCAGCGGTGTCGGTGTTGAACGCGTCTTTCCTCTTCACTCGCCTAATGTCGCCAAAATCGAAAAAATCAGAGCTGGAGCGGTACGCCGCAGCAAGCTCTATTATCTCAGAGACCTGACCGGTAAATCAGCTCGTATCAAAGAGGAACTCTCTGATAAGAGTATGAACCAAAACGATGAAGTAGATTCAATCATTGATGAGGCACCAGTCGAAGAAACTCAACCGGAAGAAGTTGAAGCCGAAGCAATAGCTGAAACTGATACACCGGCTGATGGTGATGCTGAGAAGAAATAATTTTCATATTGGTATGTATAAAAAAAGCGCCTGCATTGGCGCTTTTTTTGTTTAAAAAATGTAATTTTAAAATGAAAAACTTAACTTAATAAAGGTCATATTTGAATATACTTCATCTTCCTCATTGTCGTATGATGCATATTCAAAGACAAAATCAAAATGGTCAGTGATGTATCTAGCTGTCTTATTTGTATATCCAGGACCTACAGTATCAAACCACTTTATTATATTCTTAAGGTTTATAGCGTAGCCGTGTGTTTTTATATCTATATGGCCAAAACTATCTTCATATTTTCCCCATCTGTAAAATAATATCCCAAATAGTCCGAGTTCTTTTCCTTCTTTTTCGATATCTTCGGCATCTGTGTCTACCAGATCTTCTTCAGTCTCTTTTACTAATCGATAGGATATTATTAAAGATTGATCAAAATTAATACCGCCGTAAAAAGATGATCCCATTCGCTTAATCTCAGGCAATTTATCTAAAGTTGTTTCTGATCTATAAGCAAAATCATCCCCACTGTTTGCTTTGACATAGGCATAGGAAGGTGTCAAATCAAAGTTAATAGTATGATTTTTATTTTCACCAATAGGTATGTTAAGAGGTAATATCTTTCCCAGAGGAAGATCAGTGATAATACCTATGTCATGTGCTGTAGTCTTTACAACCTCCCTATTTATGAAAAATACCGAGCCTAATTCCGAGTGAATCTTCTTAATAGTATATCCAATACCCACGCGAGCATAAAACTCAAATCCCAATCCTATAGTATAAAAACTGCCTTTTTCAAAAGGATACTCATATCCAACAGGGATTCCATTATTATCAACAAGAGTCATCTCTCCATATGTGATCTTCTGGCGGGAATAGGCAAGACTCAGGCTGGCATTAAATTTATTATGAAAACTCTTGTTCAGCTGCTTTAAAGAGACTCCGCCTCCAAAGCCGAAAGTTTTGATTCTTAGATTGTTTGTTATTTCTTTTAACCACATTGAATTATTTGGTAAAGAAAACGAGAAATTCTTGTCCAGGTAAAACAATCCCATTGCTCCCGGATTATACAATGCCGACTGGGCATCAATATTATTAACAGCACAATTTCCCATCGCCAC
>JBDRQG010000158.1:0-2490 GCA_043826475.1 bacterium | reverse complement strand
AAGTGGGCGACCTGGGATCATTTCCGCAAACTCGATGCCTTGGGTCTGATGATGTTCGGCCAGATGACAGCCGGCAGCTGGATTTATATCGGCGCTCAGGGAATTATTCAGGGGACTTACGAAAGTTTCGCTGCTGCAGCTGATAAGCATTTTGGCGGAGACCTTGTAGGACGATGGATTTTAACCGGTGGTATGGGCGGTATGGGTGCGGCCCAGCCGATGGCGGGGACAATGGCTGGCGCTTGCATTCTAGTTGTTGAGGTTGATGAAGCCCGCATTACCCGGAGAGTCAAAGAAGGATTTTGCGATATCAAAGTACATAAGCTTGATGACGCTCTTAAACTAATTAAAGACTATACTACTAAAAAAGAGGCGGTCTCGATTGGTCTGGTTGGCAACGCCGCCACAATATTTACTGAAATATATAAGCGAGGCATCAGGCCGGATATTGTCACCGATCAGACCTCAGCGCATGATGAGCTCAATGGCTATATCCCGGAAGGCTATTCGGTAGAACAGGCAAAACAACTTCGCAAAAAAGACCCCAAAGGGTATATCAAGCACGCTTACAAATCTATGGTCAAGCATTGCGAAGCCATGGTCAAATTCCACAAAGCGGGATGCGTAACTTTTGATTACGGTAACAATCTTCGCGGCCAGGCCCAAACTGCCGGTTTTAAAAATGCCTTTGCCTATGAGGGGTTTGTACCCTTGTTTGTGCGTCCGTTGTTCTGTCAGGGACGCGGTCCTTTCAGATGGGTGGCTCTCTCCGGCGATCCTAAAGATATCCACACCACCGATGAAATCATAAAACGTGAATTCAAACATAATCAATCATTGATGCGCTGGATAAAAATGGCTCATGAACGAATTCCTTTCCAGGGTCTTCCCGCCAGAATCTGCTGGCTGGGTTACGGTGAACGGGCGCATTTTGCGGACATTATGAACACCTATGTCAAAAAGGGTAAAATCAAAGCCCCAATTGTTATCGGACGTGACCATCTTGACTGCGGCAGTGTGGCATCACCATATCGCGAAACCGAAGGGATGAGAGACGGTTCCGATGCGGTAGCTGATTGGCCGTTGCTTAATGGTTTGCTTAATGCTGTGTCAGGTGCTTCATGGGTATCAATTCATCATGGTGGTGGTGTCGGGATGGGCAACGCTATTCATGCCGGTCAGGTTATTGTTGCCGACGGAACCAAAATGATGGCCAAACGGCTTAACCGGGTTTTGACTAATGATCCCGGTACGGGAATTATGCGCCATGTTGATGCCGGCTACGAAGATGCCAAAAAATTCGCAAAGAAGCATAAAATAAAAATACCAATGAAAGCGAAATAGGTGGCTTTACCACCTATCAATAATGATGAGGTTTTAATTGGAGAAGAAAGCAACTTTACTAATTAAGAATATCGGTCAGCTGATTACTATGGAAGGGCCTGTCCCTCGAATTGGAAAGGATCTCAATAATCTCGGAATAATTGAAAATGGCGGGATTGCAATATCAGGTGATGAAATTATAAATGTCGGGTCATCTGTTGAAATTGAAGGGAAAACCACACTAAATGATGATTGCCAGGTATTTGATGCTGATGGGGCAGTCGTTACTCCTGGATTAATTGATCCGCATACTCATCCGGTCTTCTCCATGACCCGTGAAAAAGAATTCGAGATGAGAATCGCCGGTAAAACCTATATGGAAATAGCAAAGGCCGGTGGGGGAATCAGGGCTTCGGTTCGAGATCTTCGCTCCACTCCCAAAGAGACTCTCATTAATAAGACAAAAGACCGCCTTGATCGAATGCTCAGTTATGGCGTTACTACAATTGAAGCAAAATCGGGCTATGGCCTCTCAACCGAATCAGAAATTAAGCAACTCGAAGTAATAAAAGAACTTAACCAAAACCATCCAATGGACCTTGTCCCTACATTTTTAGGTGCCCATGAATTCCCTGATGAATATCGCGATAACCATGAGGGATATATAAAAATCATTATTAATGAGATGATCCCAATTGTTGCAGATAGAAAACTGGCTGAATTTTCTGATATTTTCACTGAAGAGGGGGTTTATGATACCGAAGAATCCCGTAAAATACAGAAAGCAGCTCAAAAAGCCGGTTTGAAAATTAAATTCCATGCCGATGAACTCGAATCAGTCGGTGGAGCTGAACTTGCCGCAGAATTAGGAGCCATCTCGGCTGACCATCTGGTTTATATCTCTGAGGCTGGGATTAAAGCCATTGCCAAATCCAAAACAGTAGCGGTATTACTGCCCGGAACGACTTTTTCACTAGCCGGAAAACAATATGCTCCAGCCCGTAAAATGATTGAAGAGGGTGTGATTATTGCCCTTTCGACAGACTGTAATCCCGGTTCCAGTTACAGCGAATCTCTTCCCTTTATGACATCACTGGCAGCTCTTCAGATGAAACTGACTGCTGCCGAAGCAATCTCGGCTATAACAGTCAATGCCGCTTGTGCGAT
>JBDRQG010000157.1:0-3249 GCA_043826475.1 bacterium | reverse complement strand
CGACAAAACAAAACCTGATGGAGTATATGTCTGGCTTGAAAGCTATGATATTGGAACGTTTACAGATAGTGATGGAAAATTTTCGATTACACTTCCCAGTCCGGAAGCCAGTGGGCTTGGTAGCGATTTCAGTGGTGAAATATATCTTTATTTTTATTTTGCAAATTATATTTTAGATTCATCAGTAGTAATATTTTCAAACGGGAAATTTTCAGATATTCAAAGAGATATAAAGCAGGATGGAAGTTTAAAAGAAGTAAAAATTTTATCGTCACTATTACAGGTTAATACATCGATTATTCCTTCTGTAGTTCGCTTAGATGAAAATGGTCCAGTTAAGGTTACCGTAAAGTTGAAAACTTTTCACTATCCACTACAAATATATTATAGAGGTTTGTTGATAAAGCCACCTCCCGGAATTTTGAAATCAGGTATAGTTTTCAAATCAATTGTGGATCCTGAAAATAGATCGGTTTTATTTGATCTTCCCGGAAGTAAGAAACTGATATATAATTTCCCAAGTTTTCAGCAAGAAGAATGGGAATACAATTATAATTTAAATACAAATGAATTATTACCAGGTAAATACTCTATTTTTCCGTTTATTATAATAAATCAAAAACGCCCGCCCATAAAATTAATTGAAAGTCTCGGAGATACATCAATGTATATATTTCAACCGGATTATATTAAATTGCCAATGAAGCGTAACGATGGATCGTTTGAAGTATTAGCCGCCGGAAAATAACGACTTATCACCTGTGTCTGTTATGTAATGTCAATTAATTGGATTCATTTTTAAAATCGTGCCCAATGTCAAGGGTCGCGAAAAAATGTACCAAAAATGGTCGTGAAAAGTGTACCACTTTAACCTTCCGTTCCAGTCATCTCAATAGCCTCCTTTTCAGTTTTTCTTTTCCCATAGGGATCCTTCCGGATAGCCTAAAACTTTTCCCCCGAATATTCAGCACAATACTGTGATGGAGCAACCGGTCCAGGATAGCAGTTACAATAATTGGGTCATGGAACATTTCCGTCCAGTCACTAAAGGCCTTATTAGAAGTAATAATGGTACTGGCTTTCTCGTATCGATTGGCGATAAACCGGAAAAACAAATTGCATTCTTCCCTGGTGATCGGTGTATAGCCGACCTCATCGACGATTACCAATGCTGATTTATGTCAAAGACATCTCTTCGAGATAATAGCTTCGTCCTTTACCTCTGCGATTAGACTCGTGGTCTTTCCTGAGTTTCTTGATCAGATCCTCCATCGTGGTAGAATAAATGCTGAGACCGGACTGACAGGCTTTAACGGCCAATGCCATGGCCAGATGGGTTTTACCAACTCCCGGAGGCCCGAGGAAGATGACATTCTGTTTATATTGGATAAATGTCAGATCGAATAGGGACATCACTTTTTGCCGGTCAAGTTTGGGCTGGAAGGCAAAATCAAATTCATCAATGCTTTTAATAAACGGCAAGCCGGATATTCTGAGATTCGCGGTTGGGAGTTTCATTTAATTTATAACCGGACAGTAGTGATATTTCATATATGCCTTTACTGTTAATATTTTGAGGTCACATTCTATTTGATTAATAACATTTTCCTTATGGCTCGATAATCTTTTGCTTCTATAGAATAAATATAAACCCCACTTGAAACTTTTGACCCAGATTTATCTATCCCATTCCAAACAATCGATTTATAGCCGGCATTTTCGAATTCATTTTTTATTACTCTTATTTCTCTTCCCGATATATCATAGATTGAAATTTTTACAAAGCAGTTTTGGGGCAATGAATAATTTATTGTCGTAGACGGATTGAACGGATTGGGATAATTCTGGTCTAATTTCCATTCTGTCGGAACAGTATTGTTCTCGACAAATATTTCCGACGATGGATCTTGGGTATAAAATGATACATCATCAATGGCAAAAAAGAGACCGGAACTACCCTTTACTACAAAGCGGAAGCGCATCCATACTTTAGGATAATTATTGTTAATAAAATATGACAAATCCGTGTTATGTTCTACCCAATACCCCTGGATACCGGTTAAAGAATCCAACTTGATCCAGTTAAGGCTATCGCTACTGGCTTCTATATAACAGTAGTCTTTGTTTTTATCGGTGTAATATTGCACCCAATAGCTGAAGGAACCATAATTTAAATCTTCAAGATTAAAGCCGGGTTTGTAGGTTAATATTGAATGCGTTCTGGAACTGTACGGATATGCACTTCCCATGCTAAGAACATAGGCTCCGCTATGAGCTTCGACTAAATTGGACATTCTAACCGGACCCACACAAGCCCACAGGTCATTGGCAATTTCAAAATCATCGATAAGATTTGTGATATTAATAGTATTGCAATAATAATTATTGGATTCATTGGCGTCGCCGGGTAGTGGAGCAGATATAAGAATATCTAAATTGCCGGGTTCCGATGCATATAGTGATTTAAATGCGACGGTTACTGTGTTCCCGGCTTCTAAATAATCGATAGGACGTGTCTCGGAATATATGATATTTTCACCCTGTGAAATTGTGCAAATAGCATCAATATTTGATTCGTCATTTAGCCCATAGTTGCTGATTTCTGCTATAATAGGAATAGTGGATTGAATAGGATACCTGTCATTTATTGACGGGGCATCAACATATACATCATGATTAGCGGCTACAATATCTAATTCGCATGGTATAACCGGAGACGATTGTGTTGTATCATTTGTACTGAATTTTATATTGGCATGATACTTTCCGGGTTTCATATTTTTTGTATTGATTTTAACTATTATGTCAGTGCTGGAATTAGGTAAAATAATTCCACCACCGAAAATTATATCAATCCAGCTAGCTGGGTAATAGCCACTGTAACCGGTCTGCTTCATTGAGTTAATATCTTCACCATTATTTTCAAAGATAGTGGTAGCGCCATCTTTAACAACGATGTTGTCTATTAAAAAACCAAATAAGCCTGGATCATCGTTTGTACTGTATCCCAGATCTGATGCAAAAGCCCAGCGAATTACGATGCTATCGGAAATGTAGGGGATTAAATTAAAATTAACAGGGATCCATCCGTCGCTGCGACCGCCCCAGCCAGGAATTCCGGCGCCCATATTCCAGCCTTGTTCAGCATCGCCGAAGCTCCATAGGCTTTGACAATTGTAATCGGGGCTGTTTGGAATTGCAACGTTAAAACCCTTTCCTCCGTCAATTGAAATCCAGACATTGCAACCA
>JBDRQG010000156.1:0-16667 GCA_043826475.1 bacterium | reverse complement strand
CAGAGCCGGCCGAGCGATCTTTCCCGCGAGCCTGCGCAGAAGGGCGCCCGGGATCACCATCTCGGCCATAGAGCAACCGCCATGGCCATATCTGGGCGATGCACGCATTCCTTCACGCTTAAACCAGACTCTACCGACAGGCAGTTGGAACACCTCATCGCCCGCCGTGACCGAAAGAGACGGATCAGTAACTTTACCTCTTAAAAGGTGGAGCCGCCCCACCATCCTGTTAAGAAAATTCCGCTACAACCAGGGAAGCAGTTGATCTTTGACGGTTCGCTGCTTCCCTTTTTTAATAAAATGTAATATTTCTAATACACTTTTTTATAACAATCTACTTCGTTGAACTTGCTTGTACTTGAACCAATTTGACTGAACTTGATCCAACTTAACATTTTGAAAACCAATAAAATATGCGTATATTTCAGGCTTTCAAGAAGTTATCCAACATGCTGGGTTGCGAATCATACCTCCTTCACTTTACTGTAACTCGTTGACAAACAAGTAGTTATGAGAGCATTGGGTTCGGAGTATACTTCTCTGAAGATATTACTGTAAGTTGCTTTAATCTAAGTAATTATTGATAGAAATAATTGGCTTGTGCCAATTTTGATTATTATAGTCTTAGTTTTGTTAGAAATGAAGAGTATGTTACCAATTGAGATGGCGGTGGGAACTATTACTACTTGGAAACAATTAGAGGAGTATCGGGGCAATGTTGTGTATACTTAACTTATTAAGGAGGACATCATGTCTGCAAAAATACTGGATGGAGCAACTAAAGGTTCGAAGAAAAAAGTAGCAGTGTCAGGAACTGCTAAATCTGAAGATATTAACCTTAAACAGTATCTTAGTGAAGTAAAGAAAAGAGCATATGAAATATTTCTGGAACGAGGTGCTAAGCATGGGGCCGATATAAATGACTGGGTGCGTGCTGAGGTTGAGATCAGGAAGAAGTATAAGATAAAGGGATAGAAAAAGATTATGGATCAGTCAAGTAATGGCTAATATGTGGCCTGCCCCTGGTTGTTGTGCCACTTATTAAGATAGTCTCATCAAGGGTTAACAAATGGATTGTGGATGATGTCTCGACAGAATGGGATCGAAGGTGTTATTGTAATGTCAGTGCTAAAGAAGAGAGGCCAATCTGACGTTTCGATTTGAGAAAACAAAGGTGAGAAGAAGCACATTAGGGTTAGCCGGTGCATTGCTGATGGCAGTGATCGGACTGTCGATTCTGTCCGTGCAGTGGTGGGGATCAAAGTCCGAAGAACTTGTTCTGCCCGAGATACAAATTGACTCGGAGACAGAGACTATTGCTGATATTGCTCGCGTGAACGAGATTCCGCTAGTGATCGTTTTGACCGCACTCGGAATCGATTCGGTAAACGCGGAGATAACCAACCTTGTCGCCCTGAATCTTACCACTGGAGAGGTCGAAGCAAAGATCACTAAGACGCTCATCACTTACTATGAACACCAGAGTAAAAACTGGTTGATGATTTTCCTGAAATTCCTCCTGTGGGGTTTGCTCTTGCCAATTCCAGTGATTATAATAGCGCGAAGAAAGATGACCCCGGGTCGCCGTCGGTTAATCTATCTGATTTCCCTCGTAACATTTGGTATTTTCCTGGGATCCGATCCGTCTCCTATGGGGACTGTCAAAGATGCGGTCTTTCTCATGACAGCCCACCAGACGATTTTCTGGCCGCGGATAATTGCGCTGGGGCTTTTTCTCATTACCGTTGTGCTATCTACCAAACTTATTTGCTCATGGGGTTGTCAGTTTGGGACACTTCAGGATATTCTCTTTCGCTTTGGACGGAACAAGAAAGACCGCAAAGGTAAAATAAGACAGTTCAAGCCGCCGTTCTGGATATCGAACAGTATCCGCGTGCTGTTCTTTCTCGCCTCAATACTTGTCGGCTTAGTATGGTCACTTGATATTGTCGGCCTCATTGATCCGTTCAGAGTGTACAAGCCATTAGTTCTTAGTGTCGGTGGCGCACTGTTCTTGGCGATTGTCCTTGTGGCATCTCTTATTGTATATCGTCCTTGGTGTCATTTCGCTTGTCCGTTTGGTCTGGTTTCCTGGTTATTTGAAAAACTTGCAATTTTCAGAATAAGAATTGATTATGGCAAGTGTGATGCATGTCAGGTTTGTAACTCTGCGTGTCCGTCTACTGTCATGGACGCAATTCTAAAGCAAGATCGAGTTCTCCCCGACTGTTTTGGATGCGGGGTATGTGTAGAGTCTTGTCCTACCAAGGCCATTTCTATTACCTCATCGCGAAAACAAACGGGAGATTACACGATTGCTCTGCAAACACTGCAGACCAAACGTGAAACTTTGAAGAATCGGCGATCCAAATAGACCGAGAGAACAATCTAATTATCGTTTCTTGGTCAGCAGGCTGATGGCTCCAATCCATCCGGTAAAGCTTACGGAAGCAATAATCTAAGATGTAGTGCGGCAGCTCGGGGCAGACCAAGATAGACTATATTTTTCTTCAGCCATTACTACAATTACTGAATCATCTTTTTATTTATTTAGCATCTCTTTTAAATACAACATAATCACAACAAAATTTCAAATCCTATGTGTCCGGATTAGGCTGAAGAGAAACAAAAGTGTGTTTCAAGGGTATTTGGAGATTTCCATTCCGATTCCGGATCATATGCCCCACTTCGACCGGGACTGATCGACACCTGCTACAGATCAAAAGACGGTCACAATTTGATCACAGTGGCTCGTAAGTTCTTGTGCCATATCGCAAATCATGGGCTCGACTTCCTCCCCTTATTTAGTTCTAACTCATTGAATTATTATATCTTATAAGAACTTGAGTTATTATAATTATCACTAATATCATATCAAGAATGTATTCATGGTTCTATTTTTCGATTCTCTTTGATGAAATTTATAACTAAGTAGCAATTTTTAACACAATATATTCTCAGCTTAAATTCCGCGGCATATTACAGGCAGTCTGTCATAAATTCTAAATAGCTCTTGATTGATATTATAATAAAATAATATTTGAAGTCCTCCCACTTAAGGATTCTTAAATAATTAAAAATATGTTTCTTGGTTTGCCTTGTGAAGAAGAAAAAGACGGTATATATTGACATCCAAATGGTAGAAACTTTTTGCTTAGGCCGTTAAATCATCAGTGACGGCAGGAATTAGAGGTAAGGGATGTTAAGGATCGCAAGATTGGCAATGGTGATGATTGTCATTAGTATCTTTTTTATAATGTTTGGATGCAATAGCGCCAATGACAACGGGGATAAAAAGTTAAAACAAAATCAAGCTTCCGGCATTACTATCGGAGTATCTCTTTTAACGAGAACTCATCCTTTTTATCAGGATCTTGAGGCTGGACTGCAGGAAGCAGCTGATGCGGCTGGTTTCAAATTGATCATTACCGCCGGGGAATTTGATGTTGCCAAACAGAAAGACCAGATTAATGATTTTATTGTTCAAAAAGTCAATGCGATAATAATCAGTCCCTGTGATTCCAGGTCAATCGGTACTGCTGTCTCCAGTGCCAACTCAGCAGGGATTCCGGTGTTTACCGCAGATATCGCCTGCCTTGCCGAGAATGTACAAATAATTTCTCATATTGCCTCTGATAATATCGAAGGGGGTCGTTTGGCTGCCAAAGCCATTGCTCAAGCGATCAACGGTTCCGGTAAAATTGCAATCATTGATCATCCTGAAGTGGAATCGGTTATTCAGCGTGTAAAAGGATTTGAAGAAGAGATAGCAACAATGAAAGGTATTAGCATTGTGGCTAAACTTTCCGGTCATGGAGTAAAGGATCAGGCTTTTCGTACAGCCGAGGATATTCTTCAGGCCCATCCGGATATAAAAGCTATTTTTGGAATCAATGATGATTCCGCTCTTGGCGCGCTGGCGGCAGTCGAGAAAGCCGGAAAAATCGGGAAAATTAAAATTATCGGCTTCGATGCAGTTCCGGAAGCAAGGAAGGCTATTGCCGAGGGCAGGATTTATGCTGATGTTATCCAGCAGCCAAAAAAAATCGGACAAAATACTATTGAAGCGGTAAAAACATATCTTTCTGGCGGTACCGTTGAATCGACAATTTTGATCCCATGTGATTTGTTTACACAGGCAACCACAAATTAAACATCGATAAGCGATGAATAATTCACCTGAAAAAAATTCCGTCAATTATTCTTCCCTTGTGAAGATTTCAGGGCTGAGTAAATCATTTCCTGGAGTACAGGCGTTAAAATCTACGGAATTTGAGCTGGCTGCGGGAGAAATTCATGCCATAGTCGGAGAAAACGGCGCCGGTAAAAGTACCATGATCAAAGTTTTTACCGGGGTGCATTTGCGGGATGAAGGGGAAATCATTTATCAAAATAAACCGGTTATATTTAATACTCCTCTTGAAGCACAACAAGCTGGTATTGCAACAATCTATCAGGAATTTACTTTAATTCCATCATTGTCAGTCGCGGCTAATATCTTTCTTGGTCATGAATTATCTAAAGGTGGTATAATCGATCGTCTCAGAGAGAATCGCAAAGCAGAAGAGCTGCTTAATCGACTTGGAGGCAATTTTAGCCCATCCAAGCTTATTTCAGATCTTACTGTTGCTCAGCAGCAAATCGTTGAAATAGCCAGGGCACTATCACGAGAGGCCAAAGTCCTGGTCATGGACGAACCGACAGCAGCACTGTCACCGACTGAAATTTCTCACTTATTCGATATATTAAAAGAACTGACAGAACAAGGAATGGGAATTGTTTTTATCAGTCATCGGCTCGACGAAGTCCTTTCAATGTCACACCGAGTTACTGTAATGAGAGACGGTGCCACAGTTGCAACCCGTAACACTGCTGATTTTTCTCGATCTGAGTTGATTGAACTAATGGTTGGAAGGTCGATGGATCAGGAATATTTTAAAGAGCAGGTCTCAATAGGAGATATTTGTCTTAAAGTACAACAACTTGAAGGGGGTATGATCCGTGATATCTCATTTGAAGTGCATCATGGTGAAATTCTGGGATTAGCTGGATTGATGGGAGCAGGCAGAACCGAAGTCGCCCGGTTGATATTCGGTGCCGACATTCGGGACAAAGGCGATATCAAGCTTGATGGTCACCTGCTTGAAATTACAAATCCGCATGATGCCATCGAAGGTGGAATATGTTTACTTACCGAAGACCGTAAAGCCCAGGGATTGATTCTGGGAGCATCAGTCAAAGAAAATTTTGCCCTTCCCAACCTTGAATCCTGGTCTTATTTGGGCTGGATCAATCAGAAGAGGGAATCGATGCGATTTGCTGATCAGGTATTAAAATTAAATATCCGTATTTCCCAAACCAATCAAAAAGCTGAAGAACTTTCCGGTGGTAATCAACAGAAATTATTAGTCGCACGATGGTTGGAAGCGAATACGGCTGTTATAATGTTTGATGAACCTACCCGGGGTATCGATGTGGGAGCAAAATACGAAATGTATCAGTTGATCGGTAAATTAGCCTCTCAGGGGAAGGCTATAATCGTTATTTCATCGGAACTTCCCGAACTGCTCGGTATCTGCGACCGCATTTTAGTTATGAAAGGCGGTAGAATTGCAGGTGAAATAAATGATATGAAAAATGCTACTCAGGAATCTGTTATGGCGTTGGCGGTTTAAATATAATATAGGGATAACTTTTGAAATTTATTCAAAGTGAAAAAACAGCCGATTCATTTCGACTTACCTGGTTCAATCATATGATGTCTGATTATGGTATGGTCATTGTTCTGGCATTGCTATGTATTCTATTTTCATTACTAACGATTACAGAGCAACATCCAACTGGAGTAGCTGCTGCTCAGAATATTATAGAAATTATCGATTTTCCAGCCAATTCTAAAATTCTTGTAATAACATCCACCAGCCGTGATGACAGTACATTTATCAGGACCCTGCAAGAAGATCAAACATTGATGAGTCGATATTCTCTTACATATATTTCAGGGAATCCATCTGAAATTCGTTCACAATTGATGGATCTTGATTCTATTGTTTCCGTGTTTCGATATATTATTTCCACCCATGAATTTTCTCCGACAGTTAGTATGATTACACAACAACTAACACCATATAAAGATTTTTCAATTATATCACCATCATCGCATAAATGGCCGACCTTTTTGATGCCGGATAACATCCGCAATGTTGCCAACCAGATAACTGTAATCGCTATAATCGCAATTGGTATGACGATGGTGATAATCACCGCTGGAATTGATCTTTCGGTGGGAAGTATTATTGCCCTATCTGCGGTAATTGTTGCCTGGATAATAGGACAATTAGGAGGAACTGATGCATCAGCGATGACAATGTATTTTGCATCAATATGTAGTATAATATTGAGTGGTGGCGTAGGCGCTTTCAGCGGCTTTATGATTACCGGTTTTCGCATCCCGCCCTTTATTGCAACGTTAGCGATGATGCAGGTTGCTGCCGGTTTAGGTTATATTATTTCTCATGGAAAACCAATCTACCAAATTCCTGATAATTTCGTCTGGCTTGGACGGGGAGCAGAACCTCTTCTTCATGTTCCATATGCGGTTATCCTGATGCTTGTCTTGTATGCTGTAGCTCACCTTGTTATGTCCCGTACGACTTACGGGAGGTATATTTATGCCGTTGGTGGTAACATGGAAGCTGCCCGTTTATCGGGTATTCGTGTCAAATGGATCCTCTTTTCAGTTTATACAATTTGCGGAATGCTTGCCGGATTGGGTGGAGTTGTTATGGCCTCCCAGCTTAAAAGCGGAGCACCAACGTACGGCCTGACCTATGAGCTCTACGTAATAGCCGCAGTGGTTGTAGGTGGAACCAGCTTGATGGGAGGTGAAGGACGTATTCTCGGTACCTTGATCGGCGCTTTTATTATCGCTGTAATTCAAAACGGGATGAACCTTGTCAATGTTGAGAGCTATACTCAGAAAGTGATTCTTGGGTTGGTTATTCTTGCTGCGGTATTGGTTGACCGGCTCAAACAGAGGAAAATGAAATTAAATTATTTATGGCATATAAAACATAAAACAAATCATGATAAAACAGCAAGTTGAGTAATAAAGGAGATAAATAATGCAAAAGGTATTCGTTTTAATATTATTAATAGCTTTTATCTTTGTAGTACCTCTTAAGGCGCAACCTTCGCAAAATTCATTACAAGCAAAATCAAAACTACTAGTTGTCGGAACTGCCCATCTCGATACTCAATGGCGCTGGACAGTTAAAAAAAGTATTGAAGAATATATTCCCGCAACTTTTCTGAATAATTACAAATTAATGGACCTCCACCCGGACTATGTCTTCAGTTTTGAAGGTGCTTTTCGATATATGCTAATGGACGAATACTACCCGGAAAATTTTGAAAAAGTACGTGGTTATATTAATTCCGGACAGTGGCGGGTGACCGGGAGCTGGGTCGATGCCGTCGATGTTAACATCCCTTCGTTCGAGTCCCTTGTTCGTCATACTCTTTATGGAAATGGTTATTTCAAAAAAGAGTTTGGTAAGTCCAGCCGTGATATCTTCCTGCCGGATTGTTTTGGTTTCGGATATGCCCTTCCATCAATCGCTAATCATTGCGGATTGGAAAGTTTCTCCACTCAGAAACTGACCTGGGGCTGCTGGGTGGGAAATCCTTTTGATATCGGAATCTGGAAAGGTGTTGATGGTTCTTCTATTATTGGCGCAGTTAATCCCGGAGCGTATGTTTCTGAAATCGAAGATGATTTAAGTAGAGATACAGCATGGATTAATACTGCTCAGCGACAGGGGGAACAATCTGGTCTTTTTGCTGCCTATCGTTATTTCGGAACCGGTGATTCCGGTGGCGCACCGGATTCAGCTTCGGTTGCCTGGCTCGATAAATCGATAAAAAGTGATGGACATCTTGAAGTCGTGAGTGCTGGTGCTGATGATATCATTGATTTAGTTAAAACTACTGATCGTGATAAACTTCCCCATTACGATGGCGAATTGATTATGACCCGTCACGGCACCGGCTGTTACACATCTCAAGCGGCGATGAAGCGATGGAATCGTAAAAACGAACTACTTGCAGATGCCACCGAACGGGCATCGGTTATTGCCTATATGTATGGTGGCTTAATATATCCAAAAGAGATGTTGCGTGATACCTGGATTCGTTTTTTGTGGCATCAATTTCACGATGATCTTACCGGGACGAGTATTCCCGAAGCATACGAATATTCCTGGAATGATGAAATTCTCTGCCAGAATCGCTTTTCGGCCATGTTGACCAATGCTGTTCAAACAGCCGCAATGACCTTTGACACCCGTAACATCAAAGGTATTCCTGTGATTATATACAATCCTCTATCATATCCCCATCAAGGTCATATTGAAGCTACCATTCATATACCAGGATTTGATAAGAAATTTATCCGGGCATATACTGACTCCAAACAAAGAGAATTCCCCTGTGATATCATAGAAAAATACAAGGATTCCGTGCGTATCCGTTTTCAAGCCTTTGGACCACAGACTGGATATCAACTTTATGATATCTACCCGTCAGATAAACCCAGTGAACTCGAATCCTTACTTTCAGTTTCAACAAGTCATCTTGAAAATGAAAAATACCGTGTAAGCATTAATGACAATGGTGAAGTATCCTCTATTTATGACAAGCAGGAAAATAAAGAACTTCTTTCCTCACCCCTGCGTTATGAGATATTAGAAGATACCCCTCTTCGCTGGCCAGCATGGGAAGTAGATTATGAAGATATCATGGGCTTACCGCTTGATTTGTTTATTGGCAAACCTGAAATAAAAGTTGTCGAAAACGGACTAGCGTCTGTTGCGGTCAGAATCACCCAGAAAACAGAAAACTCTCTGTTTAATACAATTGTACGATTGACCTCAGAGGGAAATATTGTCGAATTTGAAACCGAGATAGACTGGTTCGAAAGAGCAAAAATGCTAAAGCTGGCTATGTCAACTACTACCCCAAATGATAGTGCCACTTATGATATCGGGCTGGGAGTAATTAAACGGGGCTTGAATTTTGAAAAAAGGTATGAAGTTCCCGGACAACAATGGGCAGACCTTACAGCACCCGATGGAAATTACGGCGTAGCAATTCTCAACGACTGTAAATATGGTTGGGACCATCCCACACCTGAAAAAATGCGATTAACACTTATTCATACACCCGGAATCGCAGATGGTTGGGACTGGGTTGGTGATGAGCGTTCTCAGGATAATGGTCATCATAAAATTAAGTTTGCCATTCAAGGACATAAAGGTGATTGGAGAAATGGAAATGTCGTCTGGGAGGCGGCACAGTTAAATCAGCCATTGACTGCGTTTCAAACAGCTCAACATGAAGGAATGTTACAAAATAAATATTCATTGATATCTTCAAACAGTGATTCATCTGCATCTTCTGTATGGGATCCTTCGATTATGATAAACTCTATCAAGCTTGCGGAAAACAGCGATGAAATTATCATAAGGGTTCGAGAAATTAACGGAGTTGCTCATGAAGGTGTGAACATATCCTTTGAACATCCTGTTATCTCAGCTCGAGAAGTAAACGGACAAGAGGAGGAGATTGGTGTTGCTGAAATAAATCAGGGACATTTACAATTTTCACTTTCCCCATTCCAGCCAAAAGCATTTGCTATAACTCTTGAAAGCAGATCAAATTTAAAATTAAAAAAACTTGTCTCGCATTTCATAGATCTTCCATTTAACCTTGATGGTATCAGTATGGACGATGATAAATGCGATGGTGATTTCGATGGTCATGGTTACACACTCACCGGTGATTTAATCCCCGATACTCTTAATTACTTAGGCATTCCATTTGTATTCGGACCCAAAGATGTCGGGGCAATGAATGTTGTCAAATGCAATGGTCAGCAAATAAGATTACCAAAAGGAAAATATTATCATCTGTATTTGCTGGCGGCATCAGTGGATGGTTCGACAACTGCGACATTTACTGTGGAGGATAAGGAATATATTATCGATATACAGGATTATGTTGAACCTATTGGCCGATGGAACAGCCGCTTATCTGATGGTGAACTAGTGGAGGCTCCTGAAAGAATTGCTCCGGCATATATCAACCGTTTACCGGTGGCATGGTATGCATCACATCGACATACCCCGGAGTGTGAGAATGATATTTACCGATTTACTTATTTGTTTATGATCGATCTTACAATTTATGAAAAGGCCAATAAACTCACACTTCCCTCCAATGAAAACTTACGAATAATGGCCGCAACACTTGTTAATACTCCATTAGACGAAACTGTTCCGGTTCAACCTTTGTATGATGAGACCACAAATTCCCTTGTCAGCATCATAACTGACAGTAGTTCTTTTGCAGGCTCTGCCAGGCTGGAGTTGAGCAGTCCGATTCCGTCAACTGATATTTATTATACTCTTGATGGATCGGAACCGACCGTATCATCCGCCCTATACAAAGAACCGATTATTGTCAGCAAAACATCCACAATTAAAGCTCGTGCGATAAGAGAGGGTTACAATAATGATTACGTGGCAAGTAAAACTGTCAATAAAATCGGACTACGTGATGATGTTGATATAGAAGATCCTGGCAGTGGTCTGACTTGTAAATATTATGAAGCCGAGTGGGAAAAACTCCCTGACTTTGATACTGTCGAGTTTGTTGATATGTTTATTACAGATAAAATAGCTATTCCAGAACAAGCCAGAGAAGAAGACTATGGATTGGCATTCAAAGGGTATGTGAAGATTCCGGCTGATGGTGTTTATGCTTTTTCGATTAACTCTGATGATGGTAGTCGTTTGATAATTTCTGATACATTGCTGGTCGATAACGATGGTCTTCATGGTGATTATGAAATGACCGGCATGATAGGACTCAAAGCAGGCTATCATCCATTAACCGCCCTGATGTTCCAGTGTAAGGGAGGTGAAGCCCTCGGGGTTTCGGTGGCGGGACCATCACTCCCAAAACAGGCTATTCCAGCGGTAATGTTATATCATAAAGAAGGAGAACTATTAGTTCCCGAGAATTGATAGTTAAAGCATAACAAATTAGAATTTTGATATAAATGAGAGGACCGCTGTTTCTCATCTATATAAAACCACACAAAGGAGAAATTATAAACATATGATTATATTTTAACATACAGATCTGTGCTCATATAGTGCCCTTTTTAATTCAAAACAATTAAAAACAGATCAAAACACTTTAAGACAGTTTTAAAAATCTAAATTAATATGAGGCATGGCGTTAAATCATAGTTCATTGCTATACATATAGTTATAAAAACCTTATCCTGATATTCCCCCACCTCCATTTAATTATTAATTAATTGTAATACAAATATATACGCTTCTGTTAGATTCGGTGTAGCACCTCAATTGATTCATGTTTAATTCTTTTATTCATCATTGATTAAAGACTACATATTATCGATTGTATCTATTTTGAGCCTGTAAAATATAAATATGCAGATGAGATATTGGCAAATTTAAAGGGATAGATTCTAAAATCTACCCCTTTATGATTAATATTAATTCATCTATTTTAGCAATATCATCTTCTTTGTTTCGGAATAATCTCCAGCATTGAAACGATACAAATAGATTCCGGTCGAGACTTCATGACCGTTTGAATCATCACCATCCCAATTTATCTGATATTCACCAGCCGGTTTGGTTTCATTAATCAATGTGACGATTTTTTGACCAAGAATATTGAAAATCTCAATCAAGACATCTGATTTTCTCGGCAAGCTATAACTAATCGTTGTGATCGGATTGAACGGGTTGGGATAATTCTGAGATAGTTCGAATTTATATGGCAATATAGAACCATGTTCATCGTCAACATCCAATAAAAAATCACCATGGACAATAACTGAGTCATCAATAACCATATCAAAATCATAATCAATAAATATCATAATTGAATCATCTTGAAAGTCATTCCAATCAGGAGTTAAGATATGCGACTGATTATCGCCAATCGGAACTCTGATGGCATAAAATATTTTTTCTCCTTCATTGGAAACTTCCCGTATCCAAAGATTATACTGAGTCGCTACCGCTCTATTTGATAGACACCATCCGGTACTATCAAGCGGTTGAATCATAATAGAATCGCTATTGCCAACTGAAATAGAATCTATGGTCAGGGAACGCTCCTTATCAGCCAGAGTGGTTATTGCCCTAAACTTAACTGCTTTTGTCGTTGCATCAGGATTGGCGAATATCATGTTTTGATTTATCACCAATTGATCCGTTTCTGTACTTTCTGCTCCATTGCGACTGTATCCAAAGAAAAGCGAATCATAAAATGCCCCAAATGACACCCTGTCATTATGGAAATTAGAGACAACAACGTTAAGACTATCATCAGGCAGCCCGAATCCATACGGAGGAGCATTTTCTCCTTCAAAAGCAATATACGAACAAGCTTCAGTAATCATATTAACAACACCGGATTCATCAAAACCAGTAGAATCGCCAGTCGAATTGTAAACCATAACATCACCCGTTCTGCCAAAAATCAATTGCAGCGGATTGTTATCGGATCGATCATTATTTATTGAAGACAATTTTAAGGCTGACTTCTTAAATTCAGGATCATCGAGCGTATATCGAGCCGGGTAGATCAATATTAAATTCTTCGGCCCTCCCCAGCTTGGAAAACCGGAGTACCACCAGGAATTTGTTACCGTGTCGACCATTACTGTCGCGGTATCCTGACCAGGCCGATTGGGATCATACACTCGAATACTTACTCGCGACCAATCGGCATGAGGGGCAATGGCATAAGGCGCCATAGCATGCCAGCAATTGCCCGGTTGGCAACCAATACCAAGACAGGCAACAGAATCAGGATCACCCAGAAGCATTTTATTAAGTTGCCCAAGGGTTTCTTTTGGTGTCAACGCATCTTTAGACGCAATATTCTCCCGCTCAGCTCGCCCAAACTGATGAATCTGATAATTGTTTATGAACAATCGAGAGTTACTATTTATTGTCTGGTTATGAAGTATATCCGGGATTGTAAAATCTGGCCAAAGGGCCTGAATTTCGGCATGGTCAATAAAAGACAGTAGGCTTGTTGTACTCAGGCCGGCACAGCTTCCGTTCCAATTATCGGATACAATATCCCAAAAATTGACCGCACGTAAATTATACATCAAACCATGTAAAGTGTTATGATAGCATTCTTCTTCCGTAAAGACACTGGCATATAGCGGCCAGTCAGGAAACATTTTTGCTTCGGCCAGTGCAAAGGGATATGCAGTATCAAAACCTGGATACTGTTCATTGGTATATGGATCTGTACCATTCATATAATCGAACTGGTTAAACCATGTATCGGGCCAAATATTCGCGCTATCATTGGGGAGTTGCCAGGAGTATAGCGATGGGAGATACCGTTCATAAGAACTATCAGGCTTGACTCTTGTCAAGTACGGCGGTTTAATATGAAAATAACCGCTTTCGGTCTGATAACCGGAACTGCCTGCATCGCGGATACGAATTTTAGTATGATAGGAGAAAGTGTCGGGAACAGTCCAGGGATATACGTTAGGCGCTACAGGGACCGAGGTCGTCAATGTTTGCCATTGGGGTAATTCTCCGTCTTTGATATCAATAGCATAGTCGATGCTGATATTTACAAGGCCATTTACAGCCCATGAGATCACAACCTGTTTATCGGCAATTAAAACGGTGTCGGTTTTCGGATTAAGAACATAAATTTGGATATTCGTAGTATCGGGATTGTACTCATCGGCTCCGGCATCGACCAGAACCGATCCGTTTTCATCAGCATCGAGAATGCGGTTATCTCCATCAATATCATATTCAACTTTCACATAACTACTGTCGCCAAACTCAATCGCAGGAGATTGTGATGTTAAATGAAAATTATATACTGTCAGTGTATCATAGGAATTGGTTGTCGGTCTGATGTCTCCAGCTATAAATATGGAATCAGATGTATTACGAAGGACATAATACCAGGCGGTTGTGTCGTGCTGGCTAGGTAATATTGCTAATCCATCCAATTGACCGGCTTCCAAATTATCACCATCGACCCACATGCGGCTTTGTACGAGGGCTGAATCATAGTAATGAACAAGAATTCGATCCCTGTAAACCGGCCGAAACATCGGTTCTAACTCTTCATTAGTTGTTCCAACACCCCCCAGTGCCTGCAATTCGGCAACGGTGCTAATGTTGAAATCGTCGGAATTGATATAAAGCTCATTGTCAGTATCAGCGTTTTGCCAGAATATATTGTGCGATATGCCTGGAACGGTTCCGCCGTATTTGGCATAGCAGTACAGGCCATAATAATCATTATTAGCAAAGATATTATTGACGACATGACCGAGTCGACGGGGTTTGTATGGATAATACAAACCATAACTTTCGTTATATGCCGAAGTGTTTCCGATAACATCGGCAAAACCGGTTTTAATACCCAGTCCAGTACCGTTATTACCCAGGGCAACATTGTTTTCCAAACGGACGCACATTGAATCGCAACCATTATCATCAAGCCACAAGCCATGGGCGCCATTGCCAATGAACTGATTGTTCAGGATGATTATCGAATCGGCTGGCTGGCCCATAAAGCCGTAGATTCCAGAACCGCCATTACCGGAAATAACTGAGTTGGTAATTCTGACACTGAGACTGTCGTCGAGCGGCCGACCTACGCCACCCCCCAGATAGACCCCATATCCGCCGCATTGAGTAATAACACTACTGTCTATAATAATTTCGCCCGAGGCCGAGTCAGCAGAGTTAATACTCATGGTGAAATCGATACCCTCACCGAGACCATACATCTGATGAACATTAGCGCCGCTAAGCTCGAGGCGACTGGGACTGGTATAGTGCATATTGATGGCACTTCCCCAGCCCTGTTCGATGGTACTATGATCTATTTTAATATTCCCATCGCCGACAATCGGGCCATCAGCCCAGCGTATAAGCGAATGATTGTTTATCTCAAGTTCACCGCCTATTTCAACATCGATACCTTTCCACGACAATGCCTGATCCGGGTCGTCGGTTGACCAGCTATCAACAACTACACCATTATTCCTGTCAGCAAAAGAAGTTATCACAGTACTGTCCATCACCATCTTACCGCGTACAATAATTTTAGACTCCGCACCATTATTCATTTGCAGAACCGTGCCTTTATCGCACGTTAAAGTCGCATTAGTATCAACAATTACATTGTCGGCAATGTAGGCAGTGAAGTTATTACTGGTTTTTATTGTGCAGGAGTCCTCTATTTGTATAACGGCGGCATTAAGATAGACCCAGTTTCGGCTGTTACCACTTCCGCTAATCCCATTCAAATTTTTTAGAATGAAATTTCCACCAATCTCCATGACACCTGCTGCCGGTGAAGATGTCTCGTAATCACAACTATTAAAAACAGCATTGTTAAGATCAAGACTGCGGATTCCTACGAGCCAAACAGGACTTCTGGTAGGATGACTTACGCCACTAAACGTGCAGTTGTTAAAAGTAATGTCCCAAACATTGTCCCGTAAAGCCGAATAATCAAGGCAATGCTGATCAACGGTCCCGCCAAAGGTGCAGTTGTTCATAAGAAGATGTCCACCCCGCATTTCCAGAGTGGAACTTGATAAATACCCATTTGCCCTAATTTCGCACCAGGTGAATTCATAGGTATACTCATAAGGTGATTGATTTGAAGGTCCGCCGTCAAAATTATTAAAAAAACCACCGGAATTTTTAAAAATAACTGGATCCCCTGGTTTTCCCTCAGCCACTAATTCACCATTGACCTTTAGATAGCCTTCATCTTGAATATAAATCTCAAATGGGTCTCCACCACCAAAACGATTGTCTGCTAAAAATGAACATCCCTGCGCTACAGTACCGTCAGGATTGTAAATATTATCTATAATGACAGGCATTTCAATAACGAATGGGGGGCCGGGCGCTTCCATAGTACAATCGCCATAATCGTTATGGAAATTTCGATCCAGCAATAAACCGCCACCATATATCTCAAGTGGCTGAATCTCGTACTGCAAAGGTTCACAAGTTATCAGTACACGATTTAAATACTGAGTTGAAAAAGATGGTGAAACTGCCAGCAATGTAATCATTACAAATGAGAGAATAAAAAATAAATGACGCATTTTAAAACCTTTCGCCTACCAGAATTCTAAACCTGGTCTTGTCGGAGATTATAGCGGCAAGGCTCCAGGCTCTGGATCAAGAGGAGTATTCACTTAAGCATAAGCGATAATCGATCGTTTTCACAAAAGATAAATAATTATTTGTTCCTGTCAACCCATTATACAATAACAGGATAAACACAGTATTGATTGTCACGATGGGTTGTTATAGATAACTGGATTGTATAATTCAAACTAAAATGTAATTTAAAAACACTGGCTTGTAATTTGTCGCAATTTTCGATTCCTTTCGTACTTGTAGCTAGAGCTCTCGCGTGTTATATTTGTTTTAAAATCCTTATTGGAGATACTCGATGTCTGTCAATGATTGGTCAAGCCAGGTGGCGATCGCGATCACGGTTACCGATGGCGATGGAATAATTACGGAAATGAATCCCAT
>JBDRQG010000155.1:0-5684 GCA_043826475.1 bacterium | reverse complement strand
TCACCCTTGACTTCCTCGTAACCGATGACCGTACATTCGAATGTATGTATGTACCGATTCGTTTCTACTGGACCGATTGTGGTGACAACGCCATTTCTTACCATGAAAATTCTGATGTCGATCATCCGTACTCACAGGTATTGGGCATTTCCCGCTTTGTTTATGATTTCGAAGGTGCTGAAATCACCGGCGAAAACACATTCCCGACCTACTTTGGTGCCCCTGCTGTCTGTATGGAAGGCGACAAAGTACTTCCAGTCCGTTTTGTTGATTTCATCAACGGCGGCGTGGACATTGTTTGTGCTGACTCAATCGACGGTCGTGGAGATCTTAACTTAAACGGGATTGAAAACGAAATCGCCGACGCAGTTCTGTACACCAACTACTTTGTCTATGGTCTTGGTGTTTTTGGAACAGGCAATCCGTTCCAGGCTGCGGTTGCAGCTTCTGACGTTAATGCCGACGGTCTGACTCTGTCAGTCGCCGATCTGGTTTACCAGATTCGTATTATCGTTGGTGACGCTCTTCCTTATCCGAAACTGAACCCGGTTCTTGCTGATGTCAAAATCGGCAGCACCATTTCAGTGGATCAGCCGATGGGCGCTGCCTTTGTAGTAATCGAAGGTAATGCCGCTCCTGAACTTCTGGCTAACAACATGGAACTTAAATACAGCTATGACGCGGCTAATAATGTTACCCGCGCCCTGGTTTACTCCATGAACGCTAACCAGACTTTCACTGGCGAATTCTTAAGCGCCAATGGAACAGTTCAGAGTGTTGAAATGGCTACCTATGAAGGTGCCCGCGTTGAAATCGATATGGTTCCGAGCAACTTCGCGCTGCATCAGAACTATCCGAACCCGTTCAACCCGACTACCACTGTTAGCTTTGACATTGCTACAGCTGTCAATTACTCTTTGACCGTATATAACATTACCGGTCAGGAAATTGCCAAATATAGCGACTTTGCCAATGCTGGCGTGGTTGAAGTTGAAGTTGATGGTAGCAATTGGGCTTCCGGTATTTATTTCTATAAATTAAATGCTGGTGATTTCTCCGAAACCCTGAAAATGGTCTTGGTGAAATAAGCTTTTTTGCTTATATATTTTCCCGGAAAGGTTAATTCCTTTCCGGGGAATTTAAAGGAGAGAATATTTAAAGACTGCTATCGAGAATAAGTTGATGTAAATAACAGGTTAGTAAGTCGATGACTTTATTATTAAGAAATTTCAGAGGGATGATTCTCACAAGGGAAGTCATCTTTTTTTATAAGATAGTTTTTTGGGTTAGAGGAATAATCGAAAATGCATTAGGTTGCTTGGTGCCCCTCAGCTTGCTGAGGGATCTATCAGCCGAAAGAACACACAGCAATCTGTGTAGTACCCTCGAAAGAGGAATATTCGAGTATGCATTAATTTGCGATGTTGCAGGGGAATTCCTACTAAAATTATGTACTTATTTTCGTTCTCATCAAATTTCTTATTTAAGACTTGCAAGGGGGTTGAATATCTGAATTGCTAAGGGATGCCAAAGAGCCCTTAAGGACTTGTAAGTCGTGATAAGACAAGCGTTTAATAGGATGTTTTAAAAAGCATCAAAGTTATTTCTTTTGATGCCATATCTGTCAGGGATTGACAAAAATTGACTAAGACTTGAACTCGGTCTTGGTCTGGTTCTTGCTCAGATAGGGATTGATGTTATGTTCGTTTTGGAGAAATATAAATTAAGACGTTAGAGTAGTTTGAGGTATTATTGTGTACGAAAACCAAAAAAACGTTGTTAGAATAGAATCCGGTTTAAAGGATGTGTCATTTTTTACACGGGTGGAAAACTTCATCGTTAAATCGGCTTCTGTTTTGGCAAGAATAATAGTTTTCTTAAAAGGAATATAAAAGTGAAGATAAATAATAATAGCAAAAAAGTATCCGTAATTTTCGGAGGAAATAATAAATGAAATTCCTGAAATTGTTTGTTTTGGCAGTTTTATTAATGATTGGCATGGCTGCTATAGCTGAAGCTGGTCTTCCATGTAGTAGTATCCAAGAGTCGTTAATAGATTCTTTTACTGTTGTAAATACTTATGGTAAACCTGGAACAGAAGTTTTGATGCCACTTCATATGAGCAACAGGCGTAAAGTTGCTGGTTTCCAAATGTTTGTCGATTTTGATACAACAATATTCCATCCCATTATAACAGGAGTTGATACTCTTTGGAATACAACTCATACAGAAGTTCTCGGAATCAACCGCTTCTATGACTGGCAGGCTGGCGGTAGATTGAATACTGCCCTTGTTTTTCCTCAGGTTTTTGGAGAAACAGACTACCCTTCTCCTATAGCTTCACATATTCGCTTGAAAATACTTGCTTATCCAGCCGATTTTTTAAACCTCAGATCGGGTGCCGATACAGGCCGGGGGGATATTATATATATAAAAGTACAAATTGATCCCACCGCCGTACATAATGCATATACTGATGTAAATTTTTATACTGAAGACATCCTTGATCCGGAGACATTTCCACCTGAAGTCATTGGCTGTCAGCATAATAACTACGCTGATACTTTAGGTATTTCAACCAGACCAAAGATTTTCCCCGGGCGAATCATTGTGGATACATCAAATGTTTTAACGCCGGTTGTTAATTCATTTACTGCGAGTCCATCCACCATTACAAGCGGCTCCAGCTCTACTTTGTCCTGGAATGTCTCTAATGCTGATTCTATTTATATTAATAATGGAATTAATAAAGTCGCAAATCCAAGTGGATCAACTCCAGTATCGCCAACTTCTACAACTACTTATGTCCTTACAGCTTATGGCAAAAACCAAAATATTACAGCTGGAACGACTGTTACGGTTTCAATTCCGGGTTCCAATCATGTTCCGGTGATTGCTTCAATTTCACCGAGCAGTTATACTATAACCGAAGGGGAGAATGTTGCTTTTAGCGTCTCGGCGACTGATTCTGATAATGACCCTATCACCTTAAAAGCCTTAAGCTTACCCACTAATGCCTCTTTTGGTACTGGAGGTGAAGTAACCGGGGTTGGGTCAGCTTCAGGTAATTTCAGCTTTACCCCAAACAGGGGACAGGCTGGGGTTTATAATATCCAGTTCCAGGCTACTGATAACCAGGGGGGAGTATCCAGTTCCGCAAATGTTAGCATTACTGTCGAGGAAATTGAATTTGATGTGGTATATTCTACTTCCTCCGCCACTGGAAGCCCGGTTGGTGGTATCCCCGGCAAGAAGAGCATACTATTTCCGATAGATTTCGTGACAGCTTTGACAGTTTATGGTGTCCAGTTTGATCTTCATTTTGATCCTGATTTTATTGAAATTGATTCATTTATAACCACCCCGAGAACCGAAAATTTTGTGATTTATGACAATATTGGCGAAACTAAGGGTTTTGTTCGGGTATTGACTTTCGGGATGGATAATGACACCATTACAATTGATGAAACTGAAAATACCGCAATACTTTACGCGGCTATAACCATTGATTCAACCGCTCCTCCCGGTGATTATGAAATTGATATTACCGATGGCTGGGAATCCGTAAATCCAGATCCGAATTTCCCCTCATTAATGCTTGTAACCGAACCGGGTATTGTTCAGGTAGACAGAATGGGTGATATCAACCTTGATCAAAGAGTCGATGTTGCCGATGTAGTCAATATTGTTGGATATATTTTAGGTAATTTCAGTTTTAGTGCAAGGCAGTTTGATGTGGCTGATGTGGTTACAAATGGCACCATTAATGTTTTTGATCTGGTTGGAATTATCAACAATATTTTTGGAATCCCGATTTCGCCGGCAGCTCCAGCTTATATCGAAGGGGGTTATGCTACGGTTAATATGGACTATGATCCTATAAATGGAAATGCAAATGAAATTATTGTAAAATCGGAACTTCCTGAAATGATTGCCGGAGTAGAAATGGATATCAATTATGACCCAGCTACTATCCTTTTGGGAGTACCGGAATTAACCAAAGATGCCGATGGATTAACTATGAAAAGCAAGGATGACGGACAAGGCAAGATTAAGATACTCATGCACTTCACCAATCCGTTCAACGAGGCGGATTTGATTCAGAAAGGTACGGCTGAGCTGGTTAAAATTCCGGTTCGGGCCAGAGCTGAAGTTGCCGAAGGTGTTGAACAGATCAGATTGAGTGAAATCATGCTTTCGACTAATACCGGGTCAGCAGTTAGAATCGGAAATCAGAGTTTACCGGAAACATTCGAATTGCATCAGAATTACCCCAACCCCTTCAATCCGACTACTACGATAAAATTTGCTATAGGCCAGGGTCAGCTTGGCAGCCTGCAGCATGTCTCTCTGGATGTTTTCAACATCCTTGGCCAGAGAGTTACAACGCTGGTTGATCAGGAGATGCCCTCAGGCCAGTACGAGGTTGTCTGGGATGCTACTAACAATCAGGGGAAACAGGTAGCTTCAGGAGTTTATCTGTATAAGCTCCAGATTGATGATAGAAAAGATACTAAGAAGATGTTGTTTATAAAATAGAGTTTTGATGGTGTTACTCCTGATCGGAATATCCAGGTGAAGGAAATTCCGATCAGGATAAATTTTAAATATTAGAGGAATATTTCCGGCATTTAAGCCAAAATTTTTTTTGGTTTATGCCGGAGATAATCAATTATGTTTTTTCTGTTTATACATAGCTGCCGCATCATGGCAACCGGAGGATATAGGTAATGGATTTCATTAAAAAGATACCAATAGCAATTATAATCTTACTTTTAATATCGACTACGGCATGGGCGCAGCAAGCACCCGTTCTGGATCCAATCGGCGCCAAGTCGGTTGATGAGGGAGCGAATCTAAATCTTTTGCTCACAGCCTCAGATCCTGATCTGACGACCCCAACTTTTACAGCTGTTAATGTTCCGACTAATGCTACTTTTACAGACAACAGTGATGGGACAGCTACTTTTGATTTTAATCCTGATTATACCCAAGCCACAACTTATGATGTAACTTTCATTGCTACTGACGGATCACTCAGTGATACTGAGATTGTTACCATTACCGTCAATAATGTAAACCTTGCTCCGGTTTTAGCAACAATCGGTTCAAAAAATGTCGATGAAGGTGCCAATTTAAATGTATTATTAACAGCTTCCGACGCTGATGGAACGACCCCAACTTTTACAGCTGTTAATGTCCCGACTAATGCTACTTTTATAGATAACAGTGATGGTACAGCTACTTTTGATTTTAATCCTGATTTCACCCAGGCTACGACATATGACATAACGTTCATAGCTACAGACGGATCACTCAGTGATACTGAGATAGTTACCATTACCGTCAATAATGTAAACTTGGCTCCGGTTTTAGCAGCAATAGGTTCAAAAAATGTAGATGAAGGTGCCAACTTAAATGTCATTATGAGCGCCTCTGATCCAGATCTGACGACCCCGAGTTTTACGGCTGTTAATGTTCCGACCAATGCTACTTTTACCGATAACAGTGATGGGACAGCTACTTTTGACTTTAATCCTGATTTCACCCAAGCTACAACTTATGACGTTACTTTTATTGCTACTGATGGGTTACTCAGTGATACCGAGATTGTCACAATAACAGTCAATAATGTAAACCAGGCTCCGGTTTTAGCAGCAATAGGTTCAAAAAATGTAGATGAC
>JBDRQG010000154.1:0-13295 GCA_043826475.1 bacterium | reverse complement strand
ATTTATCGGCCATGAAAGCTTTATGCTTATCCTTGGAGATAATGTCTTTTATGGTGTTTATGATTTTCTTCGGGATGCCCGCAGTTTTCGGGATGGCGCTCTCCTGTTTGGTTATTATGTAAAAAACCCCCAGCGTTACGGTGTAATTGAATTTGATGATAATGAAAATGTCTTATCAATTGAAGAAAAACCATCAAACCCCAAATCAAATTATGCAGTGACAGGACTATACCTTTACGATGCCGAAGCAGTGAAAATTGCCAAATCATTGAAGCCTTCAAAAAGAGGAGAGTTGGAAATCACCGATGTCACCAATGTATATCTGAAACAGGGCAAACTTAAAGCAGTACGGTTGGGCAGGGGGATTGCCTGGCTGGATACCGGGACGCATGAAAGCCTTTTGGATGCCAGCAATTTTATTGCAACTATCGAAAAACGACAGGGACAGAAAGTTGCCTGTATCGAAGAGATTGCCTATCGAATGAAATTTATTAATCGAACCCAGATGGATAAGCTTCTGGCATCGATGGGGGAGAGTTCTTACAAACAGTATCTTCGTGATGTAATCAAAGAAGTCCATGACTAAAAAAAAGATATTAATTACCGGCTGCCGGGGTCTGCTCGGGAGCGAGCTTCTTAATTGTTTTTCAAATGACTTTATTGTCAAAGGCATTGATCTGCCTGACCTGGATATTTGTGATTTTGAGGCTGTCAAAAATATAATTGAAAGCTTTCAACCTTCGGTTGTTTGTCATACAGCCGCTTATACCGATGTCGATCAGGCTGAGAATGAAAAAGAAATAGTTGAAGCGGTCAATATTATCGGAACTGAAAATATTGCTAAGGCATGTTTGAGAGTGAATGCCAAGCTTATTTATTATTCCACAAACTATGTTTTTAACGGTGAAAAAAAAGCTCCCTATACTGAAAATGACATTCCATACCCGTTAAATATATATGGCTATAGTAAACTCGAAGGGGAGCGTCTTGTCTCTTCAATCCTTGATAACTATCTTATAATCAGAACATCGTGGTTGTATGGATTCAAGGGGAAAAGTTTTGTCCGTTCTATTATAAAAAAAGGGTATGAACAGATAAGAGCCGTTCAAAGAGGTGAAATTATTACACCTTTATCAATTGTCAATGACCAAATTGGCAACCCTACATCGACGTATGATCTGGCTAAACAAACAAAAGTTATGATTGAAAATGACCTGAAGGGTTTGTATCATTGTTCGTCAATTGGAGAAACAAGCTGGTATGATTTGACTAAAAATATTTTTGACATACTAAATATGAAAATCCTGATGAAACCATGTAAAGCCAAAGACTATCCTCATATTGCCAAAAGGCCGGCATATTCATCGCTCGAAAACAAATGTCTTAACGATGCCGGTTTGAATATTATGAGTGACTGGAAAATGGCTCTGAGTGAATTCCTGACTAAACAAAAGGATAATTTGCAGAATGAAATCTAATATAGAGGGTGCGATTATAAAGGAACTAACGCTCCACGAAGACAGTCGGGGTTGGCTAATTGAAATATTCCGGCAGGATGAGTTGGAACCTAGTCTATTTCCAGTTATGTCATATATATCCATGACCAAACCGGGAGAGTTACGCGGCCCGCATGAACACAAACATCAGACCGACCTTTTTTGTTTTTATGGCACTTCGGATTTTAAATTATATCTCTGGGACAATCGATCAGATTCCAAGACCTACCAAAAATCAGAGATTATTAAAATCCTCAAAGATAAGCCCTGTTCAATTCTGATTCCTCCGGGAATAATTCATGGCTACAGGAATATCGGAAATTCTGAAGGATTAGTTTTTAATGCCCCCAATCGTTTACATGCTGGAAAAGGAAAAAGAGGAGAAATCGATGTTGTCCGTTACGAGGATGATCCGGCCTGCCCTTTTAGGATGGAAGATTAAGCAGGGCATAATTTTACGAATTTTGAAAGATTTACATTGATTTTTTGTAATCCTCGTATACATTAGGGCTTTGTATGTCGGTCTTATGGCCGATACCAAAATATATTGGTGGGGTTCCCGAGCGTCCAAAGGGAACAGACTGTAAATCTGTCGGCGAAGCCTTCGTAGGTTCGAATCCTCCCCCCACCACATTTTAAGTCAGAATTAAATATTCCAGAACATTTAAGTAAAATCATTGTTAATTGAGTTAGATTAACTCAAAACTTAAATGGAGCTGCATTGTTATGAGAAAACTGATTTATTTGTTTGGTTTTATGGCGATTATGATTTTGCCAACCAACTCCTGGTCGCATTGTGAAATTCCCTGTGGTATTTATGACGATTCCACCCGCTATGTTCTGCTTCTCGAAGACATCACAACTATCGAGAAATCAATGAATAGTATTAATACTCTATCTGCAGAGGAAGATATTAACTACAATCAACTGGTGCGGTGGATTGATAACAAGGAAGAACATGCCAACAAAATTATGGAGATTGTTACACAGTATTTTCTGAACCAGCGGGTCGTACCAAAAACGTCTGACGAAGGTGAAACATACAATAAATATGTCAAAATGCTTACCCAGTTTCACCAGATGCTGGTTTATGCCATGAAATGCAAGCAGACAACCGATCTGGAAAACGTAACTAAACTCCGGGAGTTAGTAGCAGAGTCCAGAGCTACTTACTTTGAAAGCCAGGAACATTCTCATTGATAGTTCTGAAATTTTGTTAATAAAGGCCCAATCGGGCCTTTATTTTGATAAAATAGTATGTTATCGAAAAGCTTCTATTATATGACAGAATCTCAACGAAACCGGATTTTGAGAATCAGGATTGCTACCGCTATCAATAACGTTACGGCATTGGCGGCTATCACAGGAACTGAACCTATGCAAAGGCCGTAAATAAGCCAAAGTAGAATACCGGTAGAGATAACTACATACATCAGCAGAGAAATATCTTTAGTGGAGCGTGATTTAATAACTTTTACAAGCTGAGGTATAAAGGCTACTGTCGTTAGCAAGCCGGCAGCTAAACCGAGAAGAGTGGTGTTATCCATATTAACGATCAGAGTCCTTTATATATGCGTCTTAAGCATTTATCCGAACTATCAGGTCAAAGTGTCACCAATAGTATGTAATCCATAGGATGCTGTCAAGCTGGATTCCACCGCTATGAATATTCCCTTCAACAATACAAAATCCATCAACCAATCATAAATATTGCTTATTCAAATGGCATTATTTATCTATACTATATCAAATAGCTCTATAATTGAAAATAATACAGGAGTAGATATGGAAGCGAAAAAAGTGGCTCAATCACGTACCGTTAAAGCAATGCTGGTTCTTCCTCAGGATTCAAATGTACTCGGAACCATGTTTGGCGGCATGGTTATGAATTATATCGATGATATCGCCTCAATCTCCGCCTATCGTCATGCCCGCCAGCAGGTGGTTACCGCTTCTACTGACTCAGTTGATTTTCTTCATCCTATCACTGTTGGCCACATGGTTTGCCTGGAATCGTTTGTCACCTGGACTCATAAAACCTCAATGGAAGTCTATGTCAACATAATCAGCGAGAATCTCAAAACGGCTGAGCGGAAAGTATGCGCCTCGTCGTTTTTGACATTTGTTGCTATTGATGAAAACGGCAAGACTCAGGAAGTTCCACCGATAATACCCGAATCAGATTTTGAAAAAGAACTTCATAAAACCGCCCCGCATAGATTCCAAAGGCGCATGGAAAGAAAGAACCACTCCAAAGAACTGGCCAAACTGTTTCCGAAAAGCAGATTGAAAAACCCATAATCATAAATTTTATCCAAAAAAAGACTGTCAAATCCTGTTAATAAGCAAAAAGATCTTGTAAAAAAAGGCATTATTTACTATCTTGTTATATGTAAATAGTACAAATCTTTTAGGATATGGCAGGCTATTATTGTGAAAATTATTCAATTTACTATAGTTATTATAACACTGCTTTTAATATCAAATGCAACTGGTTATTCAGATGCAAATACCGGTGAAGAAATCAACTGGGATGTAATATCATCAGGCGGGGGAGAAGTTACTTCCACAAATTATAAAGTTAATTTAACCATTGGTCAGTCAGCGGTTGGGTTTGTTGAATCCTCCTCATATAGTGCCAACCTCGGTTTCTGGCAGAATTATGAAACAGGTCCCAGTTGTTGTGTTATGCGCGGGGATGTATACTTACCTAAAGATGGAAAAGTATTGGTCAATGATATTGTTTATTTGATTGATTTTGTGTTCAGAGGTGGCCCCCCTCCTAATTGTTTTATAGAAGGTGATTGTTTTGTCCCTCTCGATAATGATGTTCTGGTAAACGATATTGTTTACCTCGTCAATTTTATATTCAGAGGCGGGGTAGAACCACCAGCCTGTTAATTAGGGACATAAGGGGGGAGCAGTAAATCACTATTTCCGCAACTTCTTTTTACTGTTCCCTTCCTCCTTTTTATTAAATAGAAGTCTTAAACCTTTGCGAAAAATTTCTCGGTGTGGATTTGGCCGGGTTCTTTTTTTGAATGTTTGGTAAACCCTTCGCTCTCTAAAATCTGCTGCATCTCTTCGATCATAAGAGGATGACCGCATAAAAAGACATGGGTATTATCAGGAGTCGGCTGTATTCCCCAGGCTTTTTTAAGTTCACCGTCAATCCATAATTTTTGGACAAATCCTTCAAAGCCGTCCCATGGAACTGGTTCTTCATGAGCATGACTGATAATAGGAAGATATGTAAAAATGTCGCTGATCGAAGATAGCATGGACAATTCACTATGATAGCCTAAATCAGAAGAATGATAAGCGCCATGGATTACAGCAAAACGATGCCTCAACCCTTTCTTAATCTCGGTTCTTATCATGCTCATGTATGGGGCAACCCCGGTTCCGGTAGCAATCAGGACAATATTATATTCATTGGGGATCTCAGACATGGTGAACATCCCTTTAAACTTGTTGGAGACCCAGAGCTTATCACCTTTTTTTAGATTTAAAAGGCGTGGCGTCAGGGATCCGGAACGGACCATGCTGATATAAAACTCAAGATATTCTTTGGTTACAGACGAAGAAGCAACCGAGTAAGCTCTCATAATGATTTTATCAGGTTCGGGTGGATTTTCCTCTTTATCGGCAGCTGGATATCTGGAGGCAGAACCGGGCAGACCCAGAACGCAGTATTGTCCGGGTGTAAATTCCGGTAATTCCCAGCCATCAGGTACAACACGCAGCTTAATTAAATCAGGGGTAATCTCAATTCTCTGATTAACAATAGCATTATAATTTATATCACTCAAGTCAAACTCCCATCAATTTTGACCAATTACAGTTTATATTATCAAACAATTAGCAATATAAATACGTCTTTTTATGAAAGTCAATTCAATCCTTTTGACTAATAGAATATTGCAAAAGGGCAATTATTGTTATATTTTGTTTCTAACAAAATCAGTCATTATTGTCTAAATATGACTTATTAACGAAATTAAATCTTCTTAAAAATATTCTCAAATAAGAAGGAGTCACTCATGAAAAATCCAATGGTAACTTTTGTAACTATTTTATGCATATTGTTTTTGGTATCAATTGCTTTTGCTGACAGCAGTTTACCGCCACCCTCTAATATCCGAATTACAAATTATCCTCAGTTAAACAATGAGGAACAGGTATTTATTTGTCCAACCGACTCTAATATTATTATTGCCAACTGGCGGGATTTTCGTCTCGGTTACAGACAAATTGGTATCGGAAGATCAACCGATGGCGGTCTTACATGGACAGATTCTCTTGTTGAACTGTCAATGCAGGTTTTTACTTATGACTCGAAACAATCCGATCCTACTCTTACAGTTGATCGATTTGGTAATTTCTATATGTCCAACTTGGATTATGATGGTTTTGGATTTACCAATCTCTCGACAATCGCTTTTTATAAATCAGTCGATAAAGGAATCTCCTGGACAGGTCCTGTTGTTGGTGTATGGACCGGGGATCCTGATGTTTTTGAAGATAAGCAATTTATAACTACTGATCGTACCGGTGGACCATTTGACGGTAATATTTATTGCGCCTGGGCTCGTTTTTACAATCCCAATCGGATAATGTTTATTCGTTCAATAAATGGAGGAGCATCATTTGAAGATACAGTAGTTATCGGTCCCATACAGTCATCTTCCGGTTGCGGCAGTTCAGAATTTGATGCAGGACAATTTGCCTTTCCTATGGTATCATCAAATGGTGATGTTCATGTCTTCTGGCAGGGAACTGTCTTTGATTCATCTTCCTCCTGTACTGGATATACCGCTATAAAACAGAGAATTTCTTCCGACGGAGGACAGACTTTCTCGACTGAAAGTGAAGTTGTACCCGTCTCAGGTTATACGGAAGCTGATGGAGGTATTAACACTTATTCACAGCCAGTAGCGGATGCCGATATTACCGGTGGTCCCTTTGATGGTAATATTTATATAACATATACTAACCTTGGACCTGAAGATTCGTTTGATGGTAATACGGATGTCGATTTTATTCGCTCTACTGATAATGGTCTTACCTGGTCGGAAAGATTTAAAATCAACGATGATGTCAACTCTCATTTGATAGATAATTTCCATCCCTGGTTGATTGTCAATCAGGAGGGAGTCATATGTGTTGTATTTTATGATCAGAGAAATGATTCACCCAATTACTATTTATTTGATCTTTATGCCGCTTATTCCTTTGATGGCGGGGAGACATTTACTACTAACCACCGTATTTCAAGTGTATCCTCATCTCCCGGCAGCCTTAAGCATACTGATATGGAAGAATTGCTATCTTATGATGAACATGGAAATATAATTCAACCGATGATCAACTCCAGAGCCGGATTAATTGGAGAATATATCGGAGTAACGGCCTACTATGACAAAATAAACGCTGTTTGGACCGATTCCCGGGATGGTAACTCTGAAGTGTATACTGCCAATTGGTATCTGCCATTGTTAAAAGCCCGCTTATTATCTCCAGCTGATGAGTCCGTTTTAACTGCTGATGCTCTTCTTATCTGGTCAACTTCCTGGAAACACAATCAGGATGAATACCGACTGGAATTATCCAAAGATCCCGCATTTTCTGTTATTGATTTCTCTATCATCTTGGATACCAATTTTTATTCTCTTGATTTAGTAAAGAAAGATCTTCTCGATACAACCTATTGGCGAGTCAAAACTTTCAATGCTGTGACAGGTGACTCCTCTGAATTTTCCGAAACCTGGAAATTCTATCTTGGTCAATGCGCAGATACAGATAACGATGGTTTTGGTGATCCCGGTCATCCCGAAAATGATTGCCCTGATGATAACTGCTACCTCGTTTACAATCCTGATCAGGAGGATTTCGATAATGATGGAATTGGTGATATATGTGATGAATGTACCGACACCGATGGTGACGGTTATGGAAATCCGGGTTTTGCCCTGAATACTTGCCCTGATGATAACTGCCCCGATGTTTATAATCCCGATCAGTCAGATGTGGATCATAACGGGATTGGGGATGCTTGCGAGCCGGAATCTTTTGATTCTATTTCAACAAACTGTATCAATTTAACAGTAGGCAGTCTTGGGAATTTTGGAAATACCGGAACATATGGTTATTCATTAGACTATAGTAGTCAGGGAGATTGTGAATCTATTTATCTCTATGATGGTTCCCCTATGATAACTAAAAAAACTGGAAATGATACAACTATTGCCTTTCGTTTATATAACAGAAATTATCTTTACTATAAAGAAGGCAACTACGCTCCAGTTGCAGATTCAGGAGCTTATGAAATATTTAAAACAGCTACTATGAATACTGAAGATCAATCTCTGGCATTGGAGAAAACCTGGTACGCTCCCAAGGGCACAGACACCTGTAACTTTGTCGTTCAGCGGATGCGAATTTTCTCAAATGATGGCTTGACTCAAACCGGTCTGGCGGTAGGTGAATTTATTGATTGGGATATCCCTTCAACAACGGGAGCAAATAATGTTGGCGGTTATAACTCAAGCAAAAAATTGATTTATTTAAGGGGATATGGTACAAATTGTCAGAATAACGGATATCGAGAAGGTGGACAGTCCCTTCTTGGAATAGCTACAAATTCGATTTGTGTTGATACATCGGTTACACCGTATGGGGCTCTGACCCAGAACAACAATGTTTATGTCACAACCAATGGTCAGCCTCTGGCAGGTGAAATGTATCAACTCATGCAGCAGATCGGTTATTCAGCTCTGGGAAATTACACGGATCAGTTTGCCTTGATGACCTTCTATAATAATCTTACTCTGAATCCTGGCGATACTATTGATATTTATACAGCTATACTCACTTCCCGAAATACTTCTGTTAAGAGTTTAAGTCAGATTGTTGATGAAGCCCGCCAATGGTTCCAGGATCATCTGCAATGTATCACCTGTTGTAATCATGACGGTATCAGAGGGGATGCCAACAGTGACGGTGCAATTTTGGTTGATGATCTTGTTATGCTGGTTAATTATTTGTTTAAAGGGGGAGCTGATCCGACTTGTTATGATGAAGGGGATGCCAATGGCAGTGGCATGATTCTTGTCGATGATCTGACTCTGTTAGTAAATTATCTGTTTAAGAGTGGTCTGCCTCCGGCGAATTGTCCGTAAAAATAATATTTAGTATTTTGAAGGGAACAGAGGATATCTGTTCCCTTTTTATTTATAATTTATTTCAATTTCAATTCCAACCAATCATGAATTTCATGGAGATATTATGGTATAGCAAATATCGTAGTCTGAAGTCAATCATTATGCAAAAAAAAAGGGACAGGCTAAGCTGTCCCTTCAAGTAAAAAAATCTTTGATTATTTTACTAATACCATTTTCTTAGTATCAGTAAATTCACCGGCACTAAGTCTATAGAAATATATCCCTGAAGATTGGTCAGAGTCAGCTACCCATTCAACTTTTATATCAGTGGTAGATGAATAGCCTTCGGTTGAAAAGACTTCCTGGCCGGCAACATTGTAAATGTTCAATTTCCATTCCGTTTGCGGGGGAAGGGTAAATTCAATCGTAGTGGCTGGGTTAAACGGATTTGGGTAATTTTGCTTTAATGTAAATGTTGATGGCAGCATGTCAATTTTTACGGGAGCCCCTTCGTAAGTTGCCAGCTCGATATCCAGCACTTTTCCATTGGGCCTGATAAATTCACCAGAGAACGATTGGCCGCCTTCAAAAGAATAAACCAGAACGTGCGTCACATTCTCTTCAGCATTGTAGCTGTATTTTAATTCCATGTTATCAATCAGCAGTTCAGGGGCAACATCACCTTCGACGCTGATTGAAGCGGCTCCCATTTCATGATCAACATTTATATAATCATTTATTATTACATTAGCTGAAATCGGCGCAATTTTAGGAATCGGTAGGGCATCGCCGCAGACAATGCGTATCAGATAGACAAGATCGCCGACCGTTAATGATATCCCATCAGCATTTACATCTGAAGCTGCCACCTGGGCTTGAAAATGTTCTAATACCCTTAGACCATAGACAAAGTAGTTAGTGTATAAGACTGCATCAGCAACCTCATTGGCAATTCCGTTGAGATTTAAATCGCCACGGGCATCAATCGAATCAGCACAGACAATGTCGATTCCACCGTTGATAAAATTGACAAACCTGACTGGTAAATCTTTATCGCCTTCAAGGCACGGGACAGTCGGTGCACCTAAATAAGTCGGGAATATGGAATTTATATTTGTAATCTCCCGACCTTCAAAATCATAAACATGATTTGAAATCCCCAATAGTTGTGAGTATGGGTTGGAAACATCAGCAATCTCATGGTATGAGATTCCATTATCACCGCAATCCATCCAGAAGAACCTTATAGGGACATACATGCATTCAAAGGTACGGTCATCGGTCACAAGGAAATCAAGGGAAAATAATGTTTTACCGGTAGCGTTAAAGCATGTAGGGTGATGGGGGCCATTATTATATTCAGCAAAGCCGACTATTCTGACCAAACCACTGGGACATGAACTTCCGCAATTTCCGTTATCTCCATATCTATAAGTAAAATATTCCCATCCACATGTCTGATAAACGGTTCCGGCTACGGCAGTTTGGAAGGAGAGAGCTGAGGCGTCATAGGCTATCAGAATATCGAATCCCCAAATATCTTCCGTTCCACTATTGACAGAAATATCAACATATTCATGCTGTCCCTGGTAAGAACCACTGGTTCTTTCAATTTCAATTTCAAAATTGTTAATTGCTAAGGCCATCCCTGTTAATTCACTATCAGTTGAAGAATTGCCTCCTGTTATTTCTAACCCTACAGCCACTTTGTCAGATGAACTGGTATTTACTTCCAGAGCACTGGCAGAGCCATTCAAGATCATTAGAGAGACAAAGAGCCCCATTATGGGACACAGTTTCATAATATTCCTCCACGAGCTAAGTTTAAGCCCGCAAATTTTGCGCTTCAAAGTAAGAATTTATCAACAAGGTGCTTGGCGGTAGGTATTGACCCCGTTGCTTTAATATACAGTATTCCTAAAAAAAAACAACTGAAATTTTACATTCTATTTCTAATTAATGCAACAATTTTATACCCTTATTCGTTCAAAATATTTTTTTGTTTCAAATTAATTTTCAACAAAATATAAGAATACAAATTGTTGTCTTGATCTACTGGCAGTTTGGAATTGAACCGCCTTTGAAGAGGTAATCAACTAATATGATTATATCGGACATATTTAAGGTCCCGGATTGGTCAATATCAGCTTCCCCAAAACAGGGAATAACCCCCTGCCCCTTGATGACATAATTAACCAGGAAGACAATATCGGCAACATTAAGATCATTACCATTGCTGTTATAATCGACATCCCCTTTAACGCCAATGCAGCAGGGTTGTCCGGAATCAAAAACCTTTATAGTCCAGGTATAGCTGAGATTGACTACATCGAGGTAGACAGGATCCTGGGCACTAAAACGGACATAATAGAATTTTGGAACGGGTGCATTCCCCTGAATCTGATTGGGAGAGAAGGTAAGTATTCCAACTCCATTGCCTGAATCATAAAATGACATATTTGTGGCCAGGGTGTCGCGACCATCAAGGAACGCATCCAATAGCGGAAAAACACTATCGGCATCAAATGCCTGAACCATCGTATGAAGAATTGAGCCTTCAGTAACAGAATCCTGCTGATAAGTATTGACAAATATCCAGGGGACATTATTGGCTTTGGTGACACTAATAATAACCGTTTCCGAATCAACCAATCCTTCTGTATTCGCATAAAAAGTCATCTCAAAGGTACTGTCAGTACTCGGCAAAGGAGTATAATGGAATTGATGGTGGGCTGAGTTCACTGAATCTGTCATATGTACCAAAGAGGAATATTCAGGCAAAGGGCTTGAAGTAACAACAGGCAGATCACCGTTTGTATTACTGGCATAGAGATCAAACTCTAATGTAGTTCCTCCGGTTATTGCGAATGGTCCGCTTACAGATAATGTAAGATTCGGCGTCTCCATTCCGGAGTTTTCATTATAAACACGAATTAGCTTTGATGGAGTTTCTACTGAGATTGCTGAATTCTCACTATCATAAAACGTAAATCTAACATAGTAATTAAATGGATTGCGATTGCCCTGGAAGCTATCAGGGGTAAAAGTAAAGACAGCCTTTCCATTTCCAGAATCCAATACAATCATATTTGTCGCAAGGGTGTCATCTCCGGCAAGGTGGCCCTCCATTATAGGAATCGTAGAATCCGGATCCCAGAATTCAACCAGAAATTGTAAAGTATCATTCTCAAAAAGGGTATCAACACTAAGATCAAAATCCCATTGAGGAGGGAAGTTTGCATCAAGGACAGTAATTTCCATAGATAGAGAATCAATCATACCGGGATCGACACCATCAGCTGCATAAAAAGTGATATGATGGGTACCAACATCATCCTCACCCGTTAGCCAATAAAAAATCCCAGGGTATGTGTTATTAGAAAATGTTGCTGTTCCGGGTAAAGGTGAGGTTGTTATATAAGGGATTGTACCATCCGGATCAGTAGCCCAAACAGAAAATTGAAGAACATTACCTCCATACACCTGTTGATCGGTGACACTTACTAAGCATGGGTACTGATTTTCACCCGGTTGGGTTACATTAACGGTTAAACTTGCTGTTGAGAAACCATATGAATTGTATGCCGTAAGTGTATAGGTAGTTGTTACTGTCGGTGTAACTGAGAGATCGCTGGAGTTAGAATAAATATTCCCTACACCGTTGCTTATTTTTGCACTGTCAAAGTTTATGCTGAAATTCCAAATTAAATATGCTGGGTCACCTGATACTATCGATCTGGGTTGGGAATAAAAATCAAAAATAATGGGTTCTGCCTGTTGAGTCATATCATAATAAAAATATGACTCGAATGTTTCAGGATAAATTGTACCTATTCCCCCTGGATAGGTAGGATTAGAAATAGCTAAAACACTTCTTCGACAATCATATTCGGATTGTGATTCCTGGAACCAGAATTTAGCACTGTCGCTGTACGGGAAAAAATCATCAATAATAAAAGCCATTTCAAAGATAATTCCTTCTCCAGGTTGTATTCTAAAATTGTTTAAAAGAGGGTCAAAAAAGGCGATTAGACAACCTGAGTCATCCGGCAATGATGATTGATATACTGCAAAACCAGGTGCTCCAATAAATCTACCAATTTGATTTGACTCTACATATTCAGGATAGCCTGGTATTGAAACAGGAGTCAGGTTGTCATGATCATAATTAATATAGAAATAGAATATCTGGCTCGTATCTATTGTTTTCAAATAGACCGGAACCAAGACCGTATCACCCGGAAGTCCGTAGGTTGGAATAACACTTAATTGATAATCCTGCGATTCAATTATCTCATCGCAGACTATTTGTGCATTAGATGAAATAGTAACAAGTAATAAAATACTTGTTAAAAGGATGGAAAATTTTAAGAGACTCATAAAAAAACTCCCTTAGCTTAAAAAGTTTACGGCTTAAAACCGGTTAACATTTAGCAAGGGCTATAATAAATTGTCCTATTTTGTATTTCTTTTTATCTAATTAAAAATAAGACTATAAAAAAACCTTAATTTAAGACCAGTAAAACGTGAATCTCTTTCAGTATTTTAAAATATATTATATTGTCTTATTTGTCAATTCCTTTTTCAGTTTCTGTCAAGCCAAAATAGAAATGTCCTGTTTTTAACAAAATAGAAA
>JBDRQG010000153.1:0-10455 GCA_043826475.1 bacterium | reverse complement strand
TTGCATCTGGTAACACTTACGATGAGACTATTCTAAAAACCGACTTAGCTGGTCATTCTGAAAAGTTGACTGATATTATTGTAAAATTGGTAAGTAATAATAAAGCTGATTGTTACAACACTGCGGATGAACTGTACAATGATTTAGTTAGCCTCCCCCAATCAAAAAAACTCTCAAGCCAGAAACCGGTTGACTGGTGGAACCGGATCGTTGTTCCGATTGCTTTTATAATATTGGTAATTGTCGCTATCTATTGGTTATTCTATAGGAATAAATAAATTCTACCCGCCCTTCAAGCCAGATCAAAAAGGAGGAGTTCGCTTTCTTCGATACCGGTGAAATTTAATTATGTCTCATCACTGAAAGCCGTACCATCACACCTCATTGATTCCCATAAAGATTCAGTTTTTGTTCAACTCAAATCTGGTACAGGTTTATTACAATCAATCAAAAACATATTATAAGAAGTAATAATCGAATACAATTTTGATATCTCCTATTCGTATCGTAAAGCTTCGATAGGATCAAGCAAAGCTGCTTTACGAGCTGGATAATAACCAAAGAAAATACCAATTGCGGTTGAAAAGAGAAATGAGAGCGCCACGATTTGCGGTGTAATCAACGCCTGCATACTGCTCCAGTGATTTATCATTGCAACAACCCCGACTGATAGAGCAATACCAACAATCCCGCCGCTGACGCTAAGCACAACCGATTCGGCGAGGAACTGTATAACAATATCGCTTTCTCGTGCTCCAACCGAAAGCCTTATGCCGATTTCCCGCGTCCGTTCGGTGACCGATACCAGCATGATATTCATGATACCTATGCCTCCCACAAGAAGGCTGACGGCAGCTATGGAACCAAGGAATAAAGTCATTGTTTCTGATGTCTCGGTAACAGTCTCCATAATTTCAGCCTGACTGCGCAGTTCAAAATCATCATCCTGACCGTCATGTAATCCTCGTGAAATACGAAGAATAGAGTTCATCTCAGTGATTGCTGCATCGACTTGTTCAGTAGATAATGCGCTGGCTTGTATCATGTCGATTTCTGTCGAACCTTTAAGCCTGTAAAGGACGCTGGTTGACGGAGCGAGAATTATATCATCCTGGTCGTGCCCCATCCCGGTTTGACCTTTTGACTCAAGTGTTCCGATAACCGTGAAGGGAATATTTCTTATTCTGATAGTCTGACCGATCGGGTCCTGATCGGGATAAAGGTTTTCAACAACCGTTGCACCAAGAATGGCGACCTTGCTTTTGGCTGAAACATCCTGATCCGTAAAAGCGGCACCGGATTTTAGCTTCCAGTTGCGGATGCTGAAATAATCCGGATCGACACCATACACAGATGTAGACCAATTGTTGGCGCCGGCTATAACTTGATCTCTGGATTGAACGACAGCGGATATTCCTGAAAGAAGAGTGGCGTCGCGTTTTAACATTTTGATATCATTAAAACTGAAAAGATTTGAGCTGCCTGAACCCATCTGGGCTCCACCCGATTTTGCGCTGCCGGGTATAGCCATTACTAAATTTGTTCCAAGGTTGTTGATATTTTTTTCAATCTGAGCCTGTGACCCTTCGCCGATGGCGACCATGACAATTACGGCCCCGACACCAATGATAACGCCGAGCGATGTGAGCAGGCTTCGTGCCCGATTTTTAAGAATAGCCTTAATTGCCGCTTTAAGCAGGCGGATAATTGAGTTCATGATGCTATCCTTTCATCTGATAGTGCTTGCTGAACAGCAACAAGAGGATGCTCGTTTATCTTATCAACAATTATCTTGCCATCGCGAAGCTCAATGATGCGCCCGGCATACTGGGCGATATCAGGTTCGTGTGTAACCAATATAATAGTTACGCCTTCCCGATTGAGTTGTTGAAATAAAGAAATAATTTCCAGTGATGTTCGACTGTCGAGATTTCCGGTCGGTTCATCAGCAAGAACGATATCAGGTTCATTGACTAATGCCCGAGCAATGGCAACGCGTTGCTGCTGGCCTCCTGAGAGTTGATTGGGTGTATGCTCAAGGCGATTCGACAAACCCACGCGAGTTAGAGCGGCAACTGCCACTGGTTTAGGATCGATTACTTTCTCTGAATGGCTGTAGTTAAGAGGCATCTCGACATTTTCTACCGCCGATGTGCGAGCCAACAGGTTATTACCCTGAAATACAAATCCTATCTGACGGTTGCGAATTTCCGCTCGTTTATTTTTAGATAAGCTCACTACATTTTTGCCATCCAGGAAGTAATCTCCGGAAGTCGGCACATCAAGACAACCCAGAAGGTTCATTAAAGTTGATTTTCCTGATCCCGAAGCACCCATGATCGCTACGAATTCGCCCGCTTGTATAGTCAAATCAACTCCCCGCAAGGCATGCACATCGATATCACCGATTTTAAATGTACGGGTAAGTCCTTTAACTTCGATAACATTTATTGTGTTAACTGACATGATTCATTTCCTTCCGTCATTAAAATCTGGGCGGTGGGCCACCAGGTCCGCCACCGGGACCGACAACAGGTCTATTCATCTGCGAACTGGTTGTCTCACTGCTGGTAGTGCTGCCGTTGCTGCTGACAATTACTTCCATACCTTCAGTTAAATTGTTCGAAGCAACAATTTCAACCGTTGATCCATCTGAAAACCCGGAAAGAACAGGTATCGGATTTATTTGTCCGGATGAATCAAGACACCAAACTTCACCGTTAGGGCGCTGGTGTTCGTCATCGATTTCTCCCAATCTAAATGTCGGAGGCATATTATCCTTGCTGCCATTTTGACGATTCTGGTCAAGCCGTTTCATCAATTCCTGAATGGTTTCATCGGAGGGTTTAAAACTGAGAGCGCGAGCCGGCACGGATAATACGCTCTCTCTTTTTTCTACGATAAAATTGAGCGTGGCTGTCATTCCGGGAAGTAACAAACTCTCGGAGTTTTCGGCGGTCACAACTACCGTATAGGTCACAACATTTGATATTGTGGTTGGCTGCAGTCGAATTTGACTGACAATACCATCAAACATCTTATCAGGATAAGTTGCCACTTCAAATCTGACTGATTGATCCAAACCGATTTCACCGATATCGCTTTCATCCACCTCGGCAAGAATTTTCATTTGTGATAAATCCTGAGCGATAACAAATAATGTCGGCGTTGATAGGCTAGCTGCAACCGTTTGCCCTTCCTCAACATTCCTCTGGATGACAATTCCATCGATCGGTGATTGTATAACAGCATATTGAAGATTACTTAGCGCTCTGGTAAGTACGGCTTTGGCGGATTTCAAATCAGCTTTGCTGGTTTTTACATTTATTTCATAAGTCAGAATGTCAGACTCCGAAATCAATTTCTTTTCATATAACAGCTGATTTCGTCGAAAATCTACTTCCGCTTTTTCCAAAAGGGCTTGAGATCTTTCGACTGAAGCTTCGTCGTCGATTACCGAAGCCTGCAGCAGGGAAGTATCAAGAACAGCTAATACCTGCCCCACTTTTACATGGTCATTGTAGTCAACCATTACAGTATCAATTGTTCCGGAAATCTGGGTGCCGACTTCTATTGTGGTTACAGGAGATAAAGTCCCGGTGGCTGATACTGTCTTTTCAATATTCTGAATCTTAGCCGTCCCAAATTGATAATTTATTTCCGCTGATTGTAGGCTATCAGTTATTAACCAGTAGCCCGCAATTACTATTACTATTAAGCCCAAGCCGATTATGTATTTTACTTTCATAATTTATTCCCTTTCAAAGGGTAATGCTCAGTTTACTATATCTTTTAATATCTTCTATATCATAGACAATAGCTTCTAATGAAAAGATTAATAGATTGTTAGATTAATAAACTGACGAAACATTCAGCTCACAAATTTCCGGTTTTTATTTGGTTTTGGAAAATCAGCTTGTTTTACACCTAGGATGGCGCAAATCTGGCACAAAAAATACTTAATTTGTAACAGGCGAGATACTATGAACCATATCTATTAAGAAATACTTTAAGCAGTTCCTTAACACCTGACTTGTTTGCGGAATTGGCAAGGATAATGTAGGCTCTGTCGATTTCCCTGATTATATACGCCCAACAATAAAAAGTATCGGCGCTGCCATCGTGAGCCGATACTTTGTGACCATTACTATTGACACCCCAAGTCCAACCGATGGCATAATGATCCGGCATTCCATAATGAAGGAATTCATATTCCTGTTTGTTTAGAAGAGGACCCTTCCCTTGTAGACCCCGCAAATTGAATTGAATCCACTTTGTGAAATCACCAATACTCATATTTATATCTCCGGCTGGTTCAACCCATAAAAGATTATATGGATCGGATGGCGGAAGCGGGATCAATCTGCTATCTTCGGTGCTGTGTCCCCATGGTTGAGAGGAATCAGCGAGATTTGGCCACGAAAAACCAAAACCAAGACCGAGTTCTCGCCCCACATTCTCGACTAACTTTTCCCAGGTTTTTCCGGAAGCCTTTTCCAGCATGATTGCTGCCGCGGAATAGCCAGCATTTGAGTATGAATATCCCTCTTCGGACTCAACTGGTTTCTTGCCCAGAACCCACGTTACGAATTGATACCTTTGGGAAGAGCTATCTTTAAAATAATCGTCTGGCGGGAATTCTTCATTTTCAGTTAAGGGTTGTATTCGTGCTCTATGTGACAACAAATCTGCCAGCGTCATGTCATAATAGGCCGAATCACTACTTGTCTTCAATTCTGGATAAAGATCGAAGAATTTTGTATTCCATTGAATCTCGTTTCGCTTGACCATTAAGGCTGCGACAAAACCGGTAATAGCCTTAGTGCAGGAACCCAGATGAAATCGATCGTTCGGTTCTGCAGCGATGGTTGAATTGGCCCGTTTGAATCCCAGCGTTGCCATTTCTAATACACTATCTGAAGATACTACCGCATAGCCAAGTTCCGGTATACCGTATTCCTGTCTGATACTATCAGCAACTTCGATAAGGGCTTGATCTCCTGCTGTTGCTGAAGTGGCAATGAGTAATATGAAAAATATGATAATAGTTTTTGCCATCATCTTCCTCCTTGGAAGTAGAAATCCAGACTTATCTTAAAAGACCTAAGTTGACAGCTAATGGTTTACCACGATGTCTCTTAAGAAGAAAAAGATGTGAAATAGATACTAACCTGTCAATAATCAATTTGAGGTGGGTGGGCGAAACCCTGTCTCGCATTGCGGCACAATGGCGTACATCGTATTGTGACTATATTGTAACCGTTTTTTGATCTGTAGCAAATGTCGATCAATCCCGGTCGAAATGTGGCAGATGATCTGGAATCGGAATGGAAATCTCCACATACCCTTGAAACACACCCTCATTGAAGAGCGGAATCTGATGGATGATTTTCTTTCGCCCTTTCTTTTGGATCGTGTAATGATTGGGTTGGTGAGCCTTGTACATCTCAGCCAATTTAGTCCGAGCAGACTCGGGATGGCACGCCAGAACGTTAGTTCCGATGAGCTTTGCCCCTCCATCGGCCGCAAACGTGGTAATTGAAATGGGATTCATTTCCGTAATTATTCCATCGCCATCGGTAACCGTGATCGCGATCGCCACCTGGCTTGACCAATCATTGACAGGCATCGAGTATCTCCAATAAGGATTTTAAAATAAATATAACACCCGAGAGCTCTAGTCACAAGTACGAAAGGAATCGAAAATTGCGACTGGTGCCTCTTCTCTTGTGCCGATAGATTCACGAATTATGCAGTTTGGATATTGCCGCGAGGATCTATGACCCTAATGACAAAAATTGGTGGAGGTTGGGGGAATCGAAAGAGGTTGTTCTTGTAATCTTTAGTGGTGCATCAAATTACACCACAATTCCTTGATCCCCATAAATTTCCAGTTTTTATTTGGTTTTATATGGTTGTGTATGTTTTTGTTTGTTTTGACCTCATCATGGCACACATCAGGCACAAAACTTTTCCAACAGTTACTAATTTATTACTTATTTATTTATAGCTCTAATATTTTATGAAACCTCTGTTCTCATTATTTCGTATATTTTGCATGGCCGTGCAATTAAAACTAAGTCAAATTAATTTTAGATCCCAGTTATTAGAATCAATAGTAACAAGAAAAGAAAGTTTGATGTTTAAAAAAGGTCTTGGATGAAAAAGAGAATAATATGATCGATCCCTACAACATATATAAAAGTTATTTCGACGCTATTGGGGGGATTGACAATTTTATGGCTGAATTGAGCTCTTATTTTGAAGCGGATATTACTTGTGCCGGCTTGCAAGGAACACTGCGAGTGTGGCAGAGACTACCCTTATGTGAGCGGAGGGAGCTGAATCTTCAGGTTGTTAATCAGACCGAGGGGGACAATGGTCAGGTCAAGTGGAGCGTTGATACAAACGGTAAATTGTCCTTACAAGAGGATGAGAATACTCTTAAGAGAAGAGAAATTAGAAGGCTGGACAATCAGCTTGATTTTCTTGACCGAAAATCTTTGACGTTCACACTGACTTTTAAAGGAATTGAGAAATTCAAAAATAAAGATTGTTATGTGATAGAGAAAGCTAATAGAATTAATAATGACATTTATGAAGTGTATATTGACACTGGTAATTTGCTGGTTGTCAAGGAGATCAAGCACGATAATGTTGACATAACTCATTCCGAGTTTTCAGATTATAGAAAAGTCGGTTCTGTATTGCGACCTTTCCGTATAGATGTAATTGAACAGCCTGTTGGTAATGAAATGATTACTCAGATAACCAAGTACGAGGTAAATTCGGATATAGATGAGAAGCTGTTCGATCCGCCAAAGCAGGTCACTAGAGATTATGAATTCCTGGATGGCAATAGCTCGGAAAATATACCTTTTGAATATTCTTTAGACCATATTTTTGTATTTGGTGAAGTAGCCGGCAGAAAGAGCAAGTGGTTGCTTGATACCGGGGCAAGTGCGACGATCATTGATTCCGCCTTTGCGGCCGGCTTAGGTGTTGAATCGGAAGGTGCCTTAGAAGGGCGAGGAGCTAGCAATACGGTTAGTGTTTCTTTTGCTAAAATGCCACATTTGAAACTGGCAGGTCTTGAACTTAAGGAACAGACTGTTGCGTCCTTAGACATGCAATCAATGCTAAGAAAAACGGGTTGGCATGAAGTAGTAGGCATATTGGGATACGACTTTATCTCCCGTTTTGTTATTAAAGTGGATTACGCTAATAGAGTAATGGCTATTTTTGATCCAGCCGCTTTCAACTATAGTGGTAAAGGCCAGATATTAGACATGCCGCTAAGGAGCAATAAACCTATGATAAGAGCCTCGGTTGAGGGAAAATTCAGTGGTATGTGGCAAGTGGACATAGGCGCTGGAAATTGTGATTTTATGTATCCTTTTGCCGAACGAAGCGGTTTTTTGGAAAGACAAGGTATAGAAAGAACCAGCGTGGACGCGGGTGGAATGTGTGCGGATCGTGATGTTCAATTTAAGTCATTCGAACTCGGTGGATTTGTAATAGAAAAACCGATCATTTCTTTTCCAACCACAAATGTTTCCGGAGGCTTCAGAGATACTGAATCAGTTGGTAACCTCGGAAATGATATCTTGAGGCACTTTATTGTCTGGTTCGACTATGGCAATCAGAGGATGATTCTTGAAAAAGGCATAGATTTTTCAAAAAAGTTTCCCTACGACAAATCCGGTATTAGCGCATTCTTCAATAGTGATGATCTTCTGGAAGTCAAGGCAGTCTCGGCGAACACTCCTGGGGCAGAAGCTGGAATCAAGATACATGACATCATTCTGGCTATTAATCATACGAAAATCTCGTATCCTGATGGGAGAAGGATTTTCAAGGATTTGATGGCAGCTGAAGAGGGAACCAAATATAAAATGTCAATTAAACGAGGTCAGCAAGTATTGGACATTGATTTGGTGCTTCATGAGCTCTACGATAAGTAGACGCCGTAAGATGTTGTATTACAAAGACTTACAATAAAATGGAGGTGGGGGGGGAATCGAAAGAGGTTGTTTCCGTAACTTGTTGCAAGGCTTATAAATGCGACGTATCGTGAAGAATGTCAACGATTTTCATTTTTTATTTGGTTTTGTTTGGTTGTGTATGTTTTAGGGTGTTTTGACTTCAATGTGGCACAAATCCGGCACAAAATTATCCGTACTTAGTTTTAAACTCAGCACCAGTTTGCATCTCTCAGGACACAAGCATACCCTCTCTTAGCTTCAACACGATCCCCGCTCTGGCAGATGCCTGAGGGCTATGGGTCACCAAAACCACGGTCTTACTCTGGTTTTTATTCAAATCTTCCAGAACATCGAGTATCTCTTCAGAAAGAGCAGGATCAAGGTTTCCGGTTGGCTCGTCAGCCAGAATCACGTCTGGCTCATTCGCAAGTGCCCGGGCAATGGCTATTCGTTGTTGCTGACCAACAGATAGCTCTCTGGGACGGAAGTCCTTGCGGTCAGCTAATCCCAATGTATCTAGCAACTCCATCGCACGTTGTTTTGGGTCCGTTCCATTTCTGGCCTGGGGTAGCATTGGTAACATCACATTTTCAACTGCTGTCAAATACGGGACAAGATTGAAAGTCTGAAGTACAAATCCGATAGTCTGATTACGAAACATTGCCAAACCTGATTCTGGGAGAGTATATAAGTTTTGACTGTTGTACTTCACATACCCCCCACTCGGTCGAATAAGTCCACCAAGAGACAATAGAAGTGTTGTTTTACCAGATCCAGAGGGACCGGTCACAGCTATAAAACTACCAGTATCTACTGTCAGCGAGACATCTTTTAATGCATGTACCTGATGTTTGGAACGAGTATAAGTTTTAGTGAGTCTTTGAATTTCAAACACACTCAGACCTCCTGCATAATGACAGCCGGATCGATCCGAGCCGCGCGATAAGTTGGATACCAGCTTCCTGCAAGAGCGATTACAATCGCGACCAAGATCGACCACCAGAAGTAGCCAATCACAGGTTCGATTTTTAGTCCAGCAAGATAAGGCCCGAGAATCACAGCTGATACTGTACCGACTATATATCCAAGAATGCCACCAACCAAACCCAAAAAGACAGCTTTGGAAAGAAAGAGCCAATAGATGTACCTTCTTCCCCAACCAATAGTAATGAGGGTTCCTATTTCTTTGCGACGCTCCTCGACATTTGCCCACATGTAGTTGCCGATTGAAAAGGATCCGACGATGATAATGATCACGAGGAGAACCAAGGCGACTTTAGCCATCAGTGTATTGGTTTCGATCTGAGTGTTAACTATATGCCCTATAGTGGTTATGCGGGTATCCGGCAGGATATTTCTCAATTTACCTAGCAAGCCATCGGATATCTCACTACAACATCCCATAATCTCGATGTTACTCACCTGGCCTTCAATACCGAGAAGCCGTTGCGCCGTGTGAAGGTGTACGAAAACTCTGTTGTCGTCGATCGTTCCCGTTTCAGATAGCACGTGCGTGACTTTAAATGTCTCGCCTTCGATTGGTAGAGTGGAACCTTTGTCGATCTTGAAATGATCCGCGATCAGGCTGCCAATCCACACCTCGTCACTACCCAGGGAATCAACGGTCTTACGCTGAGCCTTAAGATCTGCTTCGGTGAGTGAGGATTCTTTGTCTTTTGATGGAGCACAGGCCAACTCCAATTCTGCTCCCATGAGGCCGGAGGCTTGCCAGATCGGTTTCGAAGCCAATTCATTTGCTGGTAAGATGCCAGTTAAAATAACTGATGAGCCTTCAATGTCGATACGGCGACTCAATTTGGGCGACATATTGTCCACACCTGGGACATCGATGTCGCAATTCGCTCAACATACTCCTCCGGGAACGTTGGGGCGTCCACATCAGCAGTGTAATAGTCATCAACGGTAGCTCCTTGAGGAAGTACCATTATGTTGGCGCCAAGCAGATCAAGCTTCTTGGCAACCATCTGGCGAGAAACCGACGTCACGGACTGGATTGCAACTATCACAGCAATTCCCAGCGTGATAGCAAGCAGCCCTGATACGAGTCGGCCCTTCCGCTGAGATATTTCTCTGAAGACAACCGTTCTGAAGGTAAATGACATTGACTATTTACCACCCTCTTTTTTAGTTGTAGGCCCGCAGGTTTTTCCGCTTCCAGTAGGGCAACAACTGCTGGCTGCAACTTTTGTTGCTGAAGTAATAAGGTTTTCAACTTCAACTATTCCCGTATAAGATCCGGTGACCTGTCCCTTCGCATTGATTACAACAGTAACCGGCTCGGTGGATTGCATGTTGACTTTAAGCTGAGTCAACAATTCTCTCTCAGCCGGGTCATCCATGTTGACATCGATGGCCACGCATTTCCCCTGCATTTGGGTGCAGGCGGCGGCACATCCTTTGGCAACATCGGACGTAGCAGCCATTCCAGAGCGTGACGCTGTAATGTATA
>JBDRQG010000152.1:0-2309 GCA_043826475.1 bacterium | reverse complement strand
ATTTATCGGTTCTGCCACAATGATTACTCGCCAAACTCACCATCAATATTTAATTCTTCTTTCTCTCCCCAATCACTTTGATAATACCCATTTTTCTTATAATCATGGATTGATGAATATTCCCATTCAAATGGAGACTTTACATGTCCATGCTTAACAGGATTATAATGGATATAATCCATATGATTATTAAGGTCCGCCTGATCTCTGATTATATGATCCCAAAATCTCTTTTGCCAGATTGTTTTTTCATATAATTTATACTTCTTCTTGTACAAATATGAATATTTTAACTTAATTATCTTCATTATCTTTGAAAGATTCTCATTATGTGGATCGATTATCAGATGGAAATGATCCGGTAATAATACCCATGAAACTATATTAATATCTATTTCATCTTGAATTAAATCGAGACAAGATTTTAATTCAGGATAACATTCTATTAATAACCGTTGTCTTTCATAAGTAACAGATGTAATAAAATAAATATTACCCTCAGAATAATACCTTAACAATTTTGACATAATAAATGATAATAAATATTAACATTTAATTCAATGAAAAAGGCAGAACCTATAAATGGATAATGGTTCTGCCCTACAAAACTACGAAGGCTGTGTGGTACCCGGTACATCGGGGCAGACGAGGACGTCTGCCGCCCACAATAAGGTGTGTCAATTCCCCTCCCCGATTATCCGTAAGCCGTCAAGGGTCAGGTTGGGGGAGGTTTCGGTGATATATTGGGAGTGGTTTTCGATCCCGGTTGATAAACCACCGGTAGCGATTACTTTGCAGTTCTTGAAATTTGATTCTTCGATAATCAGTTTGATAATATAATCAATCTGCCCGATAGTCCCATGAAAGAGTCCCGATTTTAATGCTTCGGTCGTGGACTTTCCAACTACATGTTCAGGTTTTTCAAAGCTTACTTCAAAAAGGCGCGAGGCTTTTTTGGCCAGTTCAGCCATCGAAGTCATCGGTCCCGGAATGATAATCCCCCCGATGTAAGCCCCTTTTTTATTGATAACATCAAAAGTTGTGGCGGTGCCAAAATCGACCACAATCACCGGTCCGCCATAGGTTAGAAAACCGGCGACGGCATTGGCGATTCTGTCGGCACCAATTTGATGGGGCTGATCAAATTCTAAAGTTACCGGAAGATTCAATTCATGTGAGACAATAATAACCGAACAATTTTTTAAATATTTCAGAGATGCATTTTTGTAACATCGGGTCAGTGGGGGGACAACCGAACCAATCACTATTTTTTTAATCGTTTTAATATCTATAGAATAGCGATCAAGAAAACCTGTCATCGACAAGCCGGCTTCATCATCGGTCAGCTCTTTACGGGTGGTGGTTCTGAAACTCTCAACAAGTTTTTTGCCATCGTAAACCCCAAAAACCACATTGGTATTGCCAATATCAATTACTAACTGCATACAGCAATATAGGGAAGAAATATAGAACAGGCAAAATTAATCGGCTGTAAATTATAAATATTAATGAATGGCCGGTCCGTTCTGGCTATGTGTTCGGGCGATATCGAAATTGATTTTTTCAGCCGATTTATAAGCATCGTACATGCCATAGATCCAGAGAATCGGAGTCGTAATCATCCCGATCAAAACAAAAACCAGGAGCCACGAAATAGAATAAATTATTAAAAAAGCAACCCCTTTGGCAATTTGTCCATTATAAACCTGCCCTAATCCCATATAGAAGAATGACAGTACAGCCGCCAAACCGGGATTTTTATAAAACACCGGGGAATTATTTTCAGTCATTTATCTCTCCCTTTTAATAGTTATTGAGTAGGTCAGGTGCCCCGTGCACCTGACGTCTATGTCAGGAGGACAGGCCTCTGACCTACCTGGCTATTCATGATACGAAATAATTACAAAATAATTCAAATTTATCCACAAAAAAACCCCCGCAGAGCAGGGGTTTTTTTAATCATATTCTGGTTATTTTACCAGAACCATTTTTTTGGTATCGACAAAATCACCGGCATTTATCTTGTAAAAATAGACACCCGATGAATATTGAGAAGCGTCCCATTCTGCCACATAACGGCCGGCAGGTGTATCTTCATCAATCAAAGTTTCCACTTCCTGTCCGAGGATATTGTATACTTTTAGAGTAGTGTGTGAACGAGTGGGAACATCAAATTTGATTTCAGTAGTCGGGTTAAAGGGGTTGGGGTAGTTCTGGCTCAGAGCGAAAGTTTCAGGTAAATCACCGGGGGTAGGTCTTATATCAGTTGGAGAATAAATGTAGAAGCAGTATGGTCCACCCCATGTTGG
>JBDRQG010000151.1:0-4189 GCA_043826475.1 bacterium | reverse complement strand
ATGAAATAGCGATTGAAAGTAGTAAAATAATTAACCGCATTGAAATTATTGATAATCTTGGCCAAATGGTTTACATGGCAGATAACATCAACTATAAAACAATTAACATTTCAACAATAAATTGGTCAACAGGCGTATATTATGTGAAAATTTATTGTGACCGTAAGGTTTTTACAGAAAAAATATTAATTAAAAATTGATATACTATGAAGAATTATATTGTGTTTATTTTGATTTTATTTAACTGTTTTTGCTTTTCTCAGGAACGCTTTGACAGTTTAAAGGTAAAATATGATGCATATTGGGATTCAATACCTGACAGCCTTAAAGGTGCATACGGATATAAGCATTATTTGCGTCAATTGTCATGGATGGAAAGCCGTTATGATACAAACGGTACATTTACCGGATATGCAGAAGCGGTTTCAAACGCCATGAAACCAAAGATTCTTTCTGATAACAATTGGACATTCACCGGGCCTTATGAAATTCCCCCTGGGGTTGAATATAAGCATCAAAGCAGCAAAGGATGGATATCGAGTTGTGCGATTAATCCTTCAGATCATGCAGATATATATGTCGGATCACACCACGGAGGTGTTTGGAAAACAACAGATGGTGGACAAAATTGGGCACCTCTGACAGATCAAAATGCCGATATAGGTGGAGTCCCAAGTCTTGTAGTTATTTGGGGAGGGGGCGTTGGTGGAACGGATTTAATATATGCATTGTCGTCAAGTGATGAAGATGGGTTGTGGAGCTTTTCAACCGGTGTTTTTATGTCGGATAATGGTGGTAATTCTTGGACTAATATTAACAATGGAGATCTTTCAACTGTTTTTCCTTCAACATTTTTGCATAATTTAGGCAGAAAAATTATCGTTAATCCTACTAATAATCAAGTACTTTATTTAATTACTAATGATAATATTTATAAAACTTCTGATGGTGGTGATAATTGGGTCAATATTAAAACAGATTCATTCTGGTGGTGGAATCCTGATCCACCGAGTCATCCTTACGGAAATCAATATGGTTGGTATGATATTGAAATAATGATAAGTGGTGGGCAGGAAGTAATTTTTGTAAGTGGTTTTAAGGCAATTAAGTCAACGGATGGCGGGGCGAACTGGTCTGATGTTTCAAACAATGTGATTGGCGCATCACAGTGCGAACGTTGTGAAATTGCCATTGATAATTCAAATTATCCCGGAATTGCTTATTTTTTCTTTAAAAACGGAAATCAAAAGATTACCAAATATGAATTGTCGTCAAACACCTATACTTCACTTGCAGACTTTGGAACAAACGGAATAGAGGGAGCAAACAGATTTAAAATAGAAATTGAAATATCACCCACAAGGTATCTGGAACAAAGCGGCATTACAGAGCCTTTTTTGTACCTCGGTGGTTTACAGGTGTGGGATTATAATCCGTATAGAACACCCAATCAAAAAATTAAAATCAGTGATGATTGTACTCAAAGTAATCTAAACGGACCTGGATGCTGGGTTCATGATGATATAAGATGTCTTAAAGTTTTACCGGAAAATGATGTTGACAGGATTTATACAGGCAATGATGGAGGTTTTAGTACTGCATTGAGCAATACAAATTGTACAGGTACTTATTTATGTTGGTACAATAAAAGTGGAGGGACAAATGGTCTGCATTGCAGTGAGTTTTATGGAGTTTCAACAATTGACTCAGACAATGAGCTGGTAATAGGTGGTTTGCAGGATTGCGGGGTTTTTGTTTATAACCCTGCAAGTACTGACCATTGGATACATTCTAGTGCTGGTGATGGAGCAAAAGGTCTTTTAATTAATCCAACATATCATAATATAATGTTTTGTACTGATTTTTATAATAGTTGGTGTGGACTTCGAAGAAGCCCCGATATGGGGATACATTTCATTAACTCTCCTGGACAATATACTGTAGAATATACTAGTCCTAATTCGCCTCTTGAATTTCGACCTGGTAATCCTGAAATAATGTATTTAGGACAAAGTAAAGATGGAACGCCTTACCATGACTTAAAACGATATACTAGTTCTTCAACAACATGGAGTTATGACATTATTACTCCTTCAGGCAACAATGATGGATTTAACTCGATTGGTACTGCTGAGTCTGATCCAGACATACTATATGTATCAAATAGTAAAAGTTATATATGGTCTGGCGTTAATCCAGCAGATTTTGAAAAATGTATTTGGAGAACTGCTAATAGTTCTGCTTATACCCCAACTTGGGTTGATATTTCTTCAAATTTTGAAGGTCTAATAGATGGTTTCATAAGTGACATTGAAGTAAACCCCTATAATGAAAATGAGATTTGGGTCGTGTTGTCAATTTCGACATCTTCACCAAAAATATATAAAGGACTCTGGGACAACGGATCATCGCAAATGACATGGTCAGATTTTAGTATAGGAATTCCTCAAGGCATACCTATTAATGAAATATTATTTGATAAAACAAATTTTATTTTATTTGCTGCAACAGATATTGGAATATATTACTGCAAGGCCAATGAATCAGTAAGTAACTGGATCGATTATAGCACAGATTTACCATTAAAATGGGTAAATGATTTAGACATTAATTATAATAAAAGAAAGATTTATGCAGCTACTTTTGGTAGAGGTATGTGGGAAAATAGTTTGATTTGCAATAATGAAGGCAGTCAAACTGTAATTTCTTCTAACACAACCTGGGATGAAAAGTATCTGACAGGAGACTTAGTTGTTAATAATGGGGCAATATTAACTGTTAGTACAAGACTTGGTATCGCAGATGATTTAAGTATAACAGTTCAAAATGGATCAAGTTTGATTTTAAATGGGGAATTAAGTTCTATTTGTGATGGTTCGGGATATTGGAATGGCAGCCTAATCATAGAAGGAGGAGGCGAGTTGGTATTAGGAAGTGGTTCGGTAATAAAATTAAGAGATGTTGGCAACATTGATATTCAATATGTCTCTGGAAATCCAGGTACTATCGAATACTATTCTGGTGCATCAGTTGTTTTGTACGATGAAAATACTTTACTAAATATAGCAGGTGAACTGAACATCCAATCAAATGCAACCTTCACCTACACCGGCTCCGGCTATATAAAATTCAGCAACCCTACCTCAGAGCCACATAATATAACAGCCGGTACGAATTCAGGATTTGTATTAAATGGTACCAGTGCTCAAACGGATAAAATTCTTGAAGTGGCCCAGACCAGCATTTACATCCCCGAAAATATAGAAACTTTCACCTTGAACGATGGTCTTGTGCATATGTCAAACAATTATGCCCGGATAGTTCCCGAATGGTCAGGCACAGATATTACCGTGACTGATGTGCTGTTTACCCCGCAGTCTGCCAACCGCACCGATCATCGTGGACTGGTTTTATGTGGCCAGCAAAACACCGTAATTTCCGGCTGCAAGTTTGAAAAAGGCCAGTACGGCATATATGCTTACCTGACATGGAATGGAAATTCACTTGAAATTAACAGCAGTGAATTTGAAGATAATGATTACGGAGTCTGGGAAAACGGAGTTTCAATAATGCTTAGCGAGTGTACTTTTGTGGATAATACGACAGGATTCTATGCACAGGCTACTTCTCTTGATGATAATTCGATAACGGATTGCAGTTTTACCGGTAGTGATTATCCTGTTAGGTATGTAAGTTGTTCGGGAGATTTATTGATGGAAAACTCAGAAGTTGAAGGAGCGTTAACCAGCGCTGTGGAAGTTAATGGCAGTCATACTTTCACAGGAATTTGCAACGAAATTACCGATGCAGACAATTCCCCCTATGCAGGACTATATGCAACCGGTAATGTCATTGTTTATCTGGATCCAGCCGGGGATGGAGAAAGTAATTATTTTGCAAACAATTACTATCATATTAGATTTAATAATGCAAACTTTATATACCTTAACAATGGGCTAAATATGTTTTACCCAAATACAAATCAATATAAATTTTATGGCACTTTGAATAAGTATGCCTGCTATATAAGGTATCCAAATATCTTTGCATATAACAATCAATGGTATTCAAATCCTGCAACATCTTTGTCTTCATCTGATTATAGTGTCTGGAAATATGGTTTATGTTCAGAATATTATACAATAATCGGAACATCACCTACAGAATTTGAATATTGTCTTCAGGGGTT
>JBDRQG010000150.1:0-8306 GCA_043826475.1 bacterium | reverse complement strand
GCGGGACTGTCATATAATGGGAGCTAGTTTAATACATATGTTCATGAGGTATGATCTTGGAACCAACCCCTTTCGTGTTTATGTCATGGGGCATACGCATCGAAGAGAATTGTTAACTTTTAATATAAGGGCGGAGTACAGTTTACATGCTGTACCAACATAGTTGCATTTTTATGTAAGTAGATTCAAATGAAGGTGAAAGAATGGGTTCAGATAATAAATTAAACAGGTTCAAATTCCCTCTTCCTGATGGGTGGGTTGATCAGTCGGCATATCTGTTTCAGGGGCCTCAGGTTGATGATCAATATCATAATATAACCCTGTTGATTGATAGGAAACCACAGGCTGACAATGTTGAAGAATACGCTCGACCTCGAATTGACGAAATGCTTAATGCCTTGCCGGGAGCGGAAATTGTCAAGGAAGAGACAAAAGATCATTCCAGCGGTGGGCAGGCAATGGAAGTGGTTTACAAGTGGTATCAATCTGATGACAAAGCCTCGCTTCGCAAGCAGGTTTATATTCTTTATGAAAAGATGGCCTGTACTTTTAGTGCTGATTTTACAAAAAAGAGTATGAAAACAATCGGTATTCAGGTCAGCCAGATGATTGACAGTTTTATACCGGAGTTAATGAGTTAGTTTTTTATGGAATTAAATTTTTCAAAATCGACAGACTCCGAACATACGGTAAAAGTTGATCCGATACTTATTGCTGCCTTCTGGAGTTCGGTCAAAGCCCCGGCCGGTGGGAAAGCTAAGTTTAAAATACAGACAGCGTTTGTTGGAACCAATGCCCCAATCAAAGTTGTCGGTAAAAGCGAGAATGGTGAAAATCTCGGGACTATAAACGGCAAAGTGCAGAATAATCTTTTCAAAGGTAAATTTGATATTCCGGAAGATATGGAAATCGGGGATCAGGTTTATTTTGAAGTCTCTTTCCCCAAAAACGGACTTGATGGAGAATCTGAACGGATTCCGGTAGTTCCGATGATACAAGTGAATAATATGCGATGGAGTGCAACTGAAGCCAGACGGGGAGATACCCTCACAATGTCAGCCTTTGTTGATGGTGTTCGTGATAATGAAGAATTAGTCGTTACTATTTATGAATATGACCGGGACAGTGTCCATGACAAAATAACTGAACTTCCGGCTACGGTGCATGACGGGCGTATTGAAGTAGAGTGGGAATATCAATACTACGAGGATACCGATGAAATCCCGACTCAGGAAGAGTTAGACGAATATGGCGGCAGTTACAATCCTCCTGAATATTTTTTCACTATCAAAGTTGAAGATGAGGAATTTGGTTTAAATCAGGAATCGGAACTATTGCTTTTTAAGGATAATATCGAAATAGAAGTGACTGATGAAAACGACGAGCCGATGAGCAATGCGAACTATACAATTACATTGGCTGATGGGAGCCAGCGAACCGGGACGCTTGATGAAAACGGGTCGGTAGTTTTAGAGGATATCCCGCCGGGTGTATATACTTATGACATTGAGGGTACATAACAGGAATAGCAGGAAGGCAAAGCTTGTTATCTTTAATTTAAATGGTTGATTATGAACTGGAAGATTAAAAATTGATTATCAAAAAATATTATAGAGGTAGCGGGGGGGGTGGCGGTACCAGAGTCAGGGGACGGGGAAGCTCTGGACCCAGAAGCAGTGTCAGGGTTTTACCTCAAATTCTGGAATGGTCCGTAAGGACAGTTTCGGTATCTGAAGATAATTTACCGACTTCAGTTACATATCCCAACCTGACGAACACATTCACCGGTTCTAACTTTACCGATATTGAACAACGGACCGGTTTGCATGCCTTTGCCAGATTCAGCAATTCCACCAATGAACGGGCAACCTATTATGTTACGCTGAGCTCAGGGACATCATCGACAATCTTAGTTTTCACTATTGTAGCTAATACCAATACCGGTGAACTTCAGGTTCAAAAGATTGGAACACCGACATCGACTTTAATAACTGATACTGAGATGGGGACAATTAATCAAAGGTTAAGCGGCTATAATATCACTTTTTCAGGCAGTTGGACGGATGAACATAGAAAGATAACCTTGACGGCTCTGAATCTCCTTACCGATCAGGAGCTGGAAAAACTCAGGGATTTGCAGATCCTCAGGCGTGGAACAGCATCAAGCAGCGCCACCGGCAGGGATGCGGCTCGAGTCGGGGGACATTACGATCAGGATGCTCACAGTGTAACTATGTTCAACATTACCTTTACCAATGGTCCCATAATGGTATATGGAACGGATCCGGCACAAATGTATCCGAGTGGAGTACACGCGGTATTACATGAACTGGGACATGCCATTGTTTATTCTCAGGTTCGCACAGCTAATGCCCAGGCTCAGACAGCTCGGCGAGATTTTGATGCAGCGAGGCGAAGGATGCGGACTAACTGGCCGGAACATTATTCTGAAACGGAGGAAGCAGATGGTGGAATATCATATAATTATGATGATCCACGATCTGTCCCGGAAGAAAGCCGAAGTGCATATCAGGCTGATTTAAGAAGGCTTCAAAGTGCTGAACAGTCGGTTCAATCAGCTCAGCAGGGTGGCGGTGAATCGACTGGTACTCAAGCTTTTACACGTTTTCAACAGGCGGCTCGCAATCTTTCACCGGTAACCCCCTACAGCAGAGATGAAGCTCAGGCAGCTACTGATGAGGATCAAACAGCCAGAGCATTGGAAGAATTCTTAGTCGAAAGTTTTGCAATTTATAAATGGGATTCAGCCTGGCTTCAGACAAACAGACAGGCGGTTTACAATTATTTTAATCAAAACCAACATTTGTAGGATATTGACGTATTTAAGGTAGTGAATATAGATGAAATGTACTGTTATATCCCTGATTCATAAAGTCTTATGTTTTTGTAAAAGCTTGACATGCGAAACCGGGATTAGTATTATCTATCGGTATGGTGGGTATGGAATGCCCATTATTCGATTATATATATCTAAATCTAATAATAGGAGAATTACCCAAGGATGGATATAGCCAGTTATTCTTCTGATTCAAGAACGGTCATAAAGGTTGCAAGAGAAGTGGCGGCAGAATTCCGTCATCCTGAGATTGCTATTGAGCATCTTTTGGTGGCAGTTATCCGCCATGAGGGCTCTGAAGTGGAATCAATCCTGAATCAATTGGGAAAGAATCCGAATATCGTTGTCTCAATGGTAGAAGCCTTCCTCAAAGAGCAATCCAGCCGTAATGCCGTAAAAGAGAATGTAAATGTTTCTCCTGAAGTTCAGCAGGTTCTTCTTGAGGCTTTGGAAGAGAAATCCAAATTATACGATCCCCTTGTAGAACCAGAACATATCCTGATTGCAATATTTGATCCAAAAACAGCGTTATCTCCAATTCTGAGAGATCAAATTGGGATTACCAAAGAGGATATCTATAAAGCAATTGCAGAAAGCAAATCGGTTGAAGAGATTGCTTCAACCCCGTCAGGTTCAACAGAAGGTTCAACGGCCGAGTCTGGTAAAAAAGATGTTTCAGGGATTCTTAAATATTGCGTTGATATGACCAATCAGGCAGCAGCCGGTGAATTTGATCCGATGATTGGGCGTGATTTGGAAGTACAGCTTTTGATTCAGATACTTCTTCGCCGCAGGAAAAATAGTCCGGTACTGGTTGGCGGAGCCGGGGTTGGAAAATCTGCTATCGTTGAGGGTTTTGCTCAGGCGGTAATTGATAAAAGAGTTCCAAAATCCCTCGTTGGTGTAAAGCTGATGGCGCTTGATATGGGATCCTTGGTAGCCGGAGCGAAATACAAAGGTGAATTTGAAGAACGTTTCAAAAGTCTGGTCAGTGAAGTTGTAAAATCCGGCGGGAGAATTATTTTATTTATTGATGAGCTGCATACGCTGGTTGGCGCTGGGAATACTTCAGGGGGAATGGATGCTGCCAATCTGGTTAAGCCGGCTTTGGCGAGAGGTCAGATTCGCCTGATCGGAGCCACAACCGAAGAAGAATACACCAAATATCTTGAAAAAGACAAAGCTATGGATCGCCGATTTGAAAAAATCAAAGTCGAAGAACCCGGCTTTAATGATGCGGTTAAGATTGTTAAAGGGGTCGTTCCCAAGTATGAAGATCACCACAAGATAAAATATTCTGAAGATGCTGTTACTGGTTCTGTTAAATATGCAATCAGGTATTTAAGTGAACGCAACTTGCCTGATGTAGCTTTGGATATAGTTGACGAAGCGGCCAGTGAATTTTGCGTCAAAGAAGAGACCGCCAAAAGAATCGTCCCTGAACTTGAAAACGAAATAAAAGACCTTGAAGAGCTTCTAAAGAAATGCGATGGAAAAGATCCTGAGAAAAACGAAGATGATTTTAGGAAACTTGATGAAGCCTGGAATGATTTTAATGATAAGATGTCCAATCTTGATGGCATGTGGGGGCATCGGCTCGAAATCAGCAGGGAGGGGATGTAATGAACTTTGATCATCTGAATATTAAGGAAATTCAAGAGGTTTTAGCCGAGAAGAAAAAGAGGCTTGCTTCTCTTAAAGATGTAGTCGAAAATCTCGAACCTAAAATAAATGATTCTGACATTGCTGCCGTTGTAGCAAGACGTACAGGAATTCCTCTTTCCAAAATGATGACGGCTGAAAAAGATCGTCTGGTTAATATGGAATCCTTCCTGTCCAAAAAGATTGTCGGCCAGGAGAAAGCAATCAAAGCGATTGCCAATGCCGTTCGTAAGGCTCGCGCCGGATTAAAGATGGCGAATCGGCCGGTAGGATCATTTTTGTTTTTGGGACCAACTGGAACAGGTAAGACATATCTTCCGAAACTATTGGCGGAATTTTTATTTGATGATAAGAATGCTATGGTTCGATTGGATATGTCTGAATTTATGGAAAAGCATTCGGTAGCCAAAATGATCGGGGCTCCTCCCGGATATGTTGGTTACGAAGAGGGTGGCGTGTTAACCGAGGCAGTCAAGCGTAAACCATATTCGATTGTTTTGCTTGATGAAGTCGAGAAAGCCCACCCGGATGTTTTTAATGTTTTGCTGCAATTAATGGACGACGGCCGTTTGACTGACGGCCAGAACCGGACCGTGGATTTTTCAAATTGTATCGTGGTACTTACTTCGAATTATGCGGCGGATATAATTCTGGATGCTGATCGCGAGGGGAGAGATGTTGATATGGATGAAGTGCGGCAGTTCCTCTTCTCCAAATTCCGTCCGGAACTTTTGAACCGGCTAAATGATATAATTATTTATCATACTTTTACGCCGGAACAGGTTGAAGTAATAGCCGGTCTGGAGTTTAATAACCTGGGTGAGATGCTGAAAGAGCAGAATATTACAGCTACTCTTTCTGATAAAGCCAAAAAGAAATTAGCCAAAGACGGTTATACTTTCGAGCTTGGAGCCCGTCCTATACAGCGAATAATAGAACGTGATATTATAAATAAATTATCAGTCGATATTATTACAGGTGTATTAAAAAAGGGCGATAATGTTTCTATAGATGTAAAAAAAGACGAATATGTTTTTGTTACGAAAAAATAAACTTAATAATAATTAAACGGAGGGACCATCGATGGCAAAATTTATGCTGGGTGCCCAGGAAAGACTTAAAAAAGATGATTCGATTCCGGTAGAGCTGCTTCCATCAAACAAGATGCTGTATGCCGCAAAGCTTAACAACGAAGAGGATGCCAGCGTAGTACCCCAGGAATGCAATAATCTTAAAGATGTCTTTCAGAAATTCCGTCCTTCTTTCTCCGCTGAACTGGAATCAACGGAAGGGGAACCGGTTAACGCCGAGTTTACAATCAAGGCAATGAAGGATTTTACTCCCAAGGAGCTTATCGAGCAGAATGATCATCTGCAGGAGACATATTACAGCAAGGAGATTATGTCTGATCTGGATAAGCAGCTTAAAAAGAATAATGCCCTTTTGAAAACTCTGTCCGATGCGGAGAAGAAAGAAGCATTGTTGAAAGTTGCACAATATTACATTGACTTATTGAGTGAATAAAGGCGAGGTGATTATATATGGGCGAAGAAGAAAAAAAAGAAATGCAGCCGCAGGCTGAAGCAGCGGAAGCAGAAGCCAAGCCAGCCAAAACTGCTGAGAAGCTCTCTGATGATGAGTTTGCCAGTATTTTGGGTGATGCCTTTGGTGATTTTAAAAAGTTAGCCAATTTGCTGCCATCGTTTAAAACCAGCGATGGCGATTTAGTCCGAGGAGTTGAGTGGCTGGACCCCAAAAAAGGATTTCAGCGCAAGGAATTTTTAACCAAATCAGATCATGCCAAACAGCGCAAATTATTGGCTCAGCGTTTGAAGGTATGGGTCAAATATTTGGGCAGTGCTGAAAAAGTTGATGATATCCGCAAAGGTTTGAATGAAGCGGCTACCGGCTTAGAAGCCAACCTTGAAAAGAACATGAAGAAAGTTCTCAAAGAAAGCCGCGATATTGAAATTACTTATCGGGCTATTGATAAGTTTTTTGCCAATGCTCAAGCTGAACCGGATGAAAAAGTAAATGCCTGGTTCTCAAACATCGGCCCTGAAAAACTGATGGATCCGGATGACAAGGATAAACTGGAAGAATTGGGCAAAGCCATAGCCGATGAATACCGCGAATGGGGCATTAAACGCTGTTACTCGATGATGTGTGTTCCCGGTTATTTGGGCAGTGTCGAAAATATTGACAGCCTCGGCCGCTTAATAGGTTTTCCCAACAAGGTTCATATTATGTCCGACATGCCTGATTTTGAATCGGTTGAAGAAATTATGGATATGCTCGATGATCCAAGTTTTGACAGCCTTAAAGGTGTGGATAATTACAAGCAATATGTATCTTTGTTTGCCAACTATATTCAAGCTCGCAGTGCCAATGAGTATGAAGATGAAGATATGTGGATTCCTCCATCAGCGGCTGTTGCCGGTAAAATGTATCAGGGGGATCTTTCGGTAGGCATGCAGCAGCCTATGGCCGGTTATAAATACGGCAAGATTAATGATGCCAAGTATCTTCGGTTCCGGGCCAATCAGCCGGATGCCAGCAAGATTAATGAAAAGGGTGTCAACCCTATCGTAAACTTCGAAGGCCAGGCGGTGGCGATGGGTTCGGAGACTCTTTTCAGTAAAGAGACTTTTAATGTTTATTCAATTCGACGCACCTATGACTATGTTTACAAAACCCTGAGGAACTATCTCAATAAGCAGACCTTCAGTGTTATCGATCAGAAATTTATTGATACTATGCGAAAAGATATCGATAAGTTTATGAAAGCAATCAGCGGCGGAGATAATATTCTTCAGGATTACGATGTCAAGATTTTCGCTGATGAAGAAATGCGGAAACGGCAGGAAGTAGATATAGTAGTATCCCTCAATCCGAAATACCCAGCCAAAACTTTCAATATTGAGTTCGAAGCCTGGGGTGGGGGTGATACTACCACGGTGAAAGATAAGTGATAGTTTTTGTTTAAGACTACGAATGTAACTATAGTGTTAACATAAACGCAAAAGGAATTGAAAGGAAAAACAAATGGCACGCAGACCAACATTGGAAATTGATGGTGTAACTTATAAGAATGTCTATAAGGTCGCATACCGGCTTTACACCGCTAAAGATGAAACCGGACGCCCGTCTGACAGGGCTCATGCCGGAACAATCAAGATTACTCGCGAATCTGATGCAACCACGGATATTGCCCGCTGGGCGATGGATACCAGCAAGCCGAATTGGAAATCAGGGTAAGTTATTTTCAGGAATCCTGACGATTCTGCTATGAAAGAACTCACCTGGGAAGATGGATTTGTCACGGAATACGTTGAGACTATTCCTCATGTTAAAGACAATCCGGATGATCAGGTGTTTGAATATTTTGAAGTCTCCAGCCACAAAGTGACCATTGGGGATGCTGAAATAGACAATCGTTGGGAAGAATAAAGTAGATTCAATCAGGCAGGGTTTTATGCCCTGCCTGATTATCTTTTTTGGTAAACATTTTCAGGAAGTATAATTATGGTTGAGTTCGAGGGAAGCGGAACACAGAGAAGATTGCGAGAGGATTCCAAGGAAGCAGAATTTCATACTCCGGCTGAATGCCAGATCTCTATCGATGGTGATCGTATTACAATTGATATCCTGTCGATAGAACTGAATCAATCAGTCTTTACCCATCATACTCTGAAGGTTAAGCTCAGGGGAGTGGGGGCTGTTTCAGCTGAAGTCGATTTTGCTGATCCATCTAATTATACTGCCTATTTGGGTAAGACTATTTCAG
>JBDRQG010000149.1:0-3451 GCA_043826475.1 bacterium | reverse complement strand
TGACGCGTCACCTTTTCATTCCATTACAGTGAACGTCTTTGATACCGTATTCGCTGATGACTGTGAGAGTGATCTTGGCTGGGTAAAATCAGGTGGAACATGGGCTCGTGGTACACCAAATGGTCTTGGTGGTTCCCATGGTTATCCTGATCCCTCCAGTGGTCATTCGGGCAGCAACGTCCTCGGATATAATCTCAATGGTGACTATACGAATAGTATGCCACAGTATCATATGACCAGCCCTGCATTCGATTGCAGCGGGAAGGATAATACCCAACTGAGATTTTGGCGCTGGTTAGGCGTAGAGGAACCAGCCTATGACCATGCATATATCAGAATCAGTACTAATGGTTCAACTTGGTATACAGTATGGGAGAATGATAGAACGATCGAAGATAATTCCTGGTCAGAGCAGATTATTGACATCTCTTCTTATGCAGATAATCAAACCACAGTATATGTTCGATTTACTATGGGCATCTCTGATGCAGATTGGGTTTTCTGCGGTTGGAACATTGATGATATAGCTGTTGTCGGACGGAATTGTGATTATACTGGACTGACTATCTCCACCAGTTCGATTCCAGATTGGACTCAAGGGCACCCTTACTCGCAGACGCTTAATTGTATCAATCAAAACGGTAATATAACATGGATAGATCGTTATAACGATCTGCTTGGATCGGGACTTGCTTTGTCAACTGATGGTTTGGTATCCGGGACTCCGGCTGCTGCCGGGGATGTTTACTTTTTTGCTCAAGCTACAGATGAAACCCCGAACACAACTGATAAGCTTTACACATTTACGATTAACCCCGCAGTTGATATTATGACAACTGCACTTAGTGATGGAACTGAGGGGGATGAGTATTCCACTCAACTCGAATCAAGTGGCGGTACAGGCTCTATCACCTGGACTGATCTGAACGGAGATCTTAGCGGTACCGGTTTATCTTTATCAGCATCAGGACTCTTGTCTGGCGCTCCATCCACCGATGATCTGATTTCCTTCACCGCTGTAGCGACAGATGAGGTCGGAGCAAGTGACCAGCAAGTTCTTACCATCAGTGTTTCATGCTGTCATCTCCGTGGTGATGTAGCTGAACCTAAAGATGGAAGTGTTTTAGTCAACGATATTGTTTTGCTGGTTAACTACATCTTCAAGAGTGGGTCAGCCCCAACCTGTTTGGATGAAGGGGATTGTGCCGTTCCAGTTGATGGAGTTATACTTGTAAATGATATCGTCTATTTGGTTAATTACTTGTTTAAATCAGGACCAATACCACCAGCCTGTTGATAGATTAATTTCGATACCTTTGGGGAAGCAGCAGCTATTTCATGACGGTTGCTGCTTCCCTTTTTAATTTGTGGTTAATGGGTTTAGGTTATCCAGAGTTGGGTATAATCAAGCAATTTCAGTTAAATAATTTTGAAGATCATCAATGAAAGTTCGCTTTGTTTTGACAGTCAGGTAATTGTTCAGTGTTAAGGATTAATTAATATTTGTTCAATTCTTTTAATATTATCAGGGTTAGGTTCTATCATTTTATATTGATTGAAAACATCTCTGGCATTATCCAATTGGTTGAGTGAGATATAGGCATTAATAAGATTTGTATATAATAAGAGCATTTTATGATTTAAATCAAGAGCTCGTCTGGTCCAGATTATTACCGAGTCGGGTTGATGTGTCTGTAAATAAGTTACCCCAATATTTGCAGGCGTATCCCAATTATTTGGATTCAGGGCATAAGCTTTTTTCAGTACCATTCGGGCTTTTTCTGGTTGATTGCATTTAAGAAATATTACTCCTGCACCAAAAAGAGTCCGATCGTTATCTGATTCGAGTTCAGCCATATATTCAGCTGCGGCAATAGCGCTTTGATACTGATTTATTTCTGCTAAGATCATGCCCAGCCTATAAATATATCCTATATTTTCCGGTTTTAATACAGCAGCCTGACGTAAATACACAATTGCCGAATCATATTGTTTTGCCTCTGCAAAGTAGTCACCGATTCCAAACCAGGCAACAGCCGAAGATGAACTGTCGGGAGCAGCTTCGATTCTACGGCGAAAATGACGTTGGGCAAGATCAAGCCGATTGGCTTCGGATTGTAGAATTGTTCCCCAAATCATGGCCCTGCGTGCATGCCCATATTCAAGGGCATGTTGAGGTGAATCCCAAAGTACAGGATCAAGATGATCGACTGCTCGCTGAAGATTCATCCGCTCCATGACGTTTGGCAATAGACAAAATATTGACACCACACTGACAATTATCAGCATCCCTTTTGAAAGATTATCCGATAGTGCATGGCGTAATTTATACAATGCAAACAGAGTGAGAGGGAAACCGTAAAAAGATAAAAAATCCCAATCACGAGCTGCTCCTAATTTTGGCTCTAACCAAAATGATGAGGCAAATAGGCCAGCAGCCATCGTTCCAATTATTATATAAGAGATATTATCTTTATGAATATTATTTTTTTTAAAAAATGGTATCAGCAGAAAGAAAGATAATCCCAATGGTGCAACTAATATTGTTTCATTTAAAACATCAATTAAATGAAAGGGTGAAAGAACCCAGTATGGGACTTCAGGAAGAGGCCAAATTGGTACAAAAAACTGAGGAAGTGAAAAAATATGAAAAACTACTGCAATAGTTGACACAAATACAAAGAGAAGTAGAAAAATAAATCCCATTGTCAACTTTAGTTTTTGCAATAGCTCAAAACGATATAACAAAGCAATTAAAATAATTGCCCCCCCGGGTAAAGTCAGAATATGAAAACCAAAGGATAATAATCCAAAAGTAATCATTTTCCAGATACTTGACTTCTGTCGACAATACTTAATGGTATAAATCAACATCCAGAGAGAACACGATGTTGCCCAGGTATAATTTTCAATATGTCCAAAAAATAGAAGAGTAGATCCGCTTGAAAGCATTCCTAAAAAATAATACAGATTATCCCATTTTTTTTCAGCCAGTAGATTTGATAATCGCCAAATTGCGGCAAGTCCTACCATGCCCCCGGCGACACTAATAATTGAAATAATTGTTTTTGGAGTAAAGTTTGCTATTGATGAAACGAGTTTGTATGTAAAGGCATATAAGAGGACATCAAACGGTTTCATCAAGTTATTGCTAAGGGTCATGATATTTCCGGAATAATTAATATAATTATCCAAAACCATAAAACCATCGCCATACACCAATCCGTTTGAGCGCATTAAAAAAAGAATAACCCCGGCTGTTAAAAGAAGGATTGCATGGATAATATATGAATTAAATTTTTCGATTGATGTTGTAGTGATTAATAATTGAGCGAGAATTGTGCCTGCTATAATAGCAATAATTGGAATATATATCGGTAATACGCTGTAGCTGCTGAAACCCCAGGTGAAGTATGATGGAATAAGAGAGCCGATTATCAAAAGCAGTGGA
>JBDRQG010000148.1:0-2135 GCA_043826475.1 bacterium | reverse complement strand
AGAGTACAGCGAAAAGTATCTCCAAAGCGAAAACTTACCTTGATAAAGCTGAAGAATATTACAAGAAATTAAGTGACCGGGACATAAGAGTAATCACCAGTTTTGATACCGATTACCCGACGCTTCTAAGTGAACTGAATGATCCTCCTCCATTACTTTTTTCTCGCGGGAAAATACCGGATAGCAATAAAAAATCGGTAACAATATTGGGTACAACAGATGCAACCAATGAAGGCATTGAGTTAACCATAAACTTAACTAAAAGATTAGTCAAGGCTGACATTCTGATGGTATCGACGCTTAATAAAGGGATAGATGCTTCAGTTCATCTGGGCTGTAAATCAGCCGGGGGAGTTTCGTATGCCTTGCTTGATGAAGGATTTGATTATATCGATGCCTCCGAACAAATGCCGATAGCGATTGATATCGCTCAGGACGGGGGAGTGTTAACCGAGTATTCTCCTGAGCATAAAAGGGTAAAAGCCAGCCTTCAGGAATCAAACCGGCTTTTGGTCGGTTTAACCAATGCTGTGATTATCACGCAATTTTATAAAGATTCGAAACGTATTCTGGATATTCTTTCGTTTTGCAATCAAATAGGGAAGATGGTTTTTCTTATGGTCGATCCGAAATATGGGGCGTTATCCGATGAAGAAGCACTTGCGATTGGCGTGAATAACGGATTGATTCCTATGGTCGGTTTTGATCAGGTTGATAATATCATTAAAGCTTTAGTTTGAATTGATGGATGACAAATATTATACCATTGCCAAACCGGCGCATCATGAGATAAAAATCAAAGGCTCCCTGTTTTTAGCCGAATGCGGCCTTGTTGCTTCTATTGATGAAGCTATGGAAATATTGGAAGCCATTCGCAAACGGGAGCATGCTGCTACGCATCATTGTTATGCCTGGCGGGTGGGGCTTTTCGATCAAAGCACTTTTAAGTATTCTGATGACGGGGAACCATCGGGCACAGCGGGAAAACCTATATATGATGTAATCAACGGTAGGGAAATTGATAATGTAATAGTGGTAGTAACCCGCTATTACGGTGGCACAAAACTCGGAACCGGGGGGCTGGTCAGAGCCTATAGTGAAGCAGCGATCGGGGCTATTGATAAAGCCGGGAAAAAAATGAATTATTTAACCAGTCAAATTAAAGTAGAGATAGATTTTTCTTTGTATGATAAGTTGTCGCGACTGACAGGCAAGCTGGGTGCAAAACAGATTTCATCTGAATATTCTGATATGGTAAATCTTATTATAGAAATTAGACAGAACTTGTCTGATGTATTAATAGAAGAAATTATTCAACTTAGTTCGGGGAAAGCAAAGATTGAGAAAATCAGTTAAAGCGAAAATTGATTGTCTGGGCATGGGAATCATTCCCCTGGATTTTCTGGTATCAATACCTGAATTCCCTGACAAGGGAGGGAAGGTTGATGCCTGTGGCTTGTGCATTCAAGGGGGAGGACCAATACCAAATGCTATGGTAGGGCTGTCACGGCTGGGATATAAGACATCGATTATCGCCGTTGTCGGTGATGATATGGCTGGGAAGATTTCGATTGAGGAACTTAAGAAAGAAAAAATAAATCCACGCTTTGTTATCAAAAAGAAGAAACCATCAGCAACAGCATTTGGATTTATCGAAAATGGAAGCGGAAGAAGAACCATCGCCCTGCATCGTAAGATTTCGATCTCCACTACAGATTTGACCCTTAATAAATATCCGACACCACGTGTCGTTCATCTTGATGGCCGTGATCTTGAAGCCAATATCAAACTGGCTAAATGGGGCAAGCGAAATGGGGCAATTATTAGCTTTGATATCGGGTCGGTCAGAAATGATGTGACGAAAATTCTTCCATTAGTGGATCATCTGGTGGTAGCTGACGCTTTTGCCCTGCCTTACACAAAAACAAAAAATGTAAAGACAGCTTTGAAAATATTATCAGGAATTTGTCCGGGAACTATTGTTATTACTCTTGGCACCAAAGGTTCGATAGCCTACGAAGAGGAGAAATTCTATCGAAGCAAAGCCTACAAAGTAAAAGCAGTTGACACGACCGGCGCCGGAGATGCTTTTCATGTCGGATACCTGAGCGGATTATTGGAGGGAAAAGATATAG
>JBDRQG010000147.1:0-2354 GCA_043826475.1 bacterium | reverse complement strand
TAAATAAATTAAGAACAAAATAATTGTGCATTTAATTATTTTGTGTAGAAGATTAGATTCTTATGGCCAAATCTGGAGATATAAACAAAATGTCAAAAACAGGAATAATCTGCACTATTGGTCCCTCCAGTGATAAGAACAGTACGTTAGAAGAGATGATAAAGGCTGGAATGAATGTAGCCAGACTTAATTTTTCTCATGGAACTCACAAAGAACATCAAATGCGCATTGATACTCTTAAAAAGTTAAATAATAAATCCGACCACAAAATAAAGATACTACAGGATCTTGAAGGTTTCCGAATAAGGATCGGTTCTTTCGATGGTGATATTGAATTGAGTAAAGGGCAAATTATTTTCTTATCCAATCAGAATCAGAATAATGATTTTGATACAATACCATTGGATTATCAAGGTTCGCTAAAAGTAATTAAAACTGGTGATTTTATTTATATCGATGATGGAAATATTGCTCTGAAAGCTACAAAAGTAGCGGAAGAATATATTCAATGCGAAGTGGTCATACCAGGCAGTCTCAAAGAACATAAGGGTGTTAACATCCCTGATGCAAAATTCTCCTTCAAGGGTCTCTCGGATAAGGATCGACTTGACCTTCAGTTTGGCATTAAAAACAGTGTTGATTTCATTGCCCAATCATTTGTGAGAAACAGGCAGGATATAGATGTAATCAAGGATTTCATTGCAGATAACAATTTTAACTGTCGCTTGATTGCCAAAATTGAAAACAAGGATGGTATAGAGAATCTTGATGAAATTATAAAAGCAGCCGACGGAGTAATGGTCGCCAGGGGTGACTTAGGCGTTTCTCTTCCTATATATAAAGTCCCTATCTTACAGAAAATGATAATTAATAAATGCAATCAACGTGGGAAAATCGTTGTTACTGCTACACAGATGCTGGAAAGTATGACAGAGAACCTGCGCCCCACACGTGCAGAAGTAAGCGATGTGGCTAATGCCATTCTTGATGGTTCAGATTTTGTGATGCTGTCGGGAGAAACAGCTATCGGCAAACATCCCGTAGAAACAATTAGCATGATGAAAAATATAATTGATTTTACTGAACAATCACAAATACATGACTATAAATCCTAAAAAATAATTCAACCATTACTAAATTTACTATTCATGAACAAGCTTGAGGTGTCTGGCCTGATTTAAATAAATAATTAACCAACCAGACGACGTCATTTACTAATATTGATTCATCAAGAGGTGTAGCACAATCACCCTCATCCAAACAGGTAGGCGCATCTCCACTCTTAAAGAGGTAATTTACCAGAGAGACAATATCATTAACCAGGACTTGACCATCTTTTGGTTCAGCAACATCACCACGGAGTTGGCAACATGTTAATTCCGAGATTGGATATTGCCAAACTCCTCCGGCATTCAATCCTGCATACAAGAAATCACCATAAGTATAAAGAGATAGCACCGGTGATCCGATCAAACCATCACTAATATTATGCCAGTTATTCCCAAAATCGTAGCTGACATATACATTACCGCTACCAGTGCCAATAAATACTCTACCCTCATAGGTATGCATACATCGGATATATGTGCTTTCAGGTAGTCCATTGGAAATCTGAGACCAGCTTTCCCCGTGATCTACAGAACGATAAATTCCTTCTTTTTTAGTCCCTGCGAAGAGATACCCATTAACATATTTGATCGAGGTAATGCAATTGGCATCCAAACCATTACTTGCAGGAGTCCAGTTTGCTCCCAGATTATCGGTTACATACAATCCGGCATCGGAAGTCCCGGCATAAACTTTTACACTATCTGAAGCCAGAGATAGAATATTCAGACTGCCTAATCCATTGTTCACCGGGCTCCAGGAAGAGCCTCCATTTGATGTAACAAATACACCCTCTTCTCCACTCCCAGCGAATAAGTAGTTGTCAAAAATAGTAAAGGCATCGATCCAGGCACTAAGAAGACCATTGTTAGTCATTGAGAATGAGACTCCGTAGTCAGTAGACTTGAATACACCCAGCATATCTGTTCCGGTAAATACCAATGAACCCTTTGAAATTACACACCGAGTTTCTACCGTCCAGATCGAAGAGACTCGGGTCCAGTCAGATCCTTCGGTATTTGAAATATAGAATCCTGATCCATGCGTCCCAGTGATTAAGTTTGATCCACTGGAAGAAATAGTACCTGCACAGGCATAAAAATCGGTGTTGCTACTAAGTGACCACGATTCGCTTTCGATACTTCTTCTGTAAATATAGCCATTGGAGACGCCAACAAAGATATTAGTGTTGCTTGTTCCAATTGCCCAGATGCTGTAATCACCAAGTCCATTATTAAAGGTACTCC
>JBDRQG010000146.1:0-2834 GCA_043826475.1 bacterium | reverse complement strand
TTATCTTCGGTTCCATAAGTAACTGCCTTCTTAATATCGTATAGAGCAACCAAATGAAATCAAATAAGCGATTTCAACTGATGTTCAACATCTTTGCTAAGATTTTTACTGATTGAAGCATAGCTGCTTAAATCATAATTAGATTTTGAGACTTTATTTTCAACTGGAAATGGATACCCACTCAAACCAGCCAAAACATTTGCTTTCCGGAGGATATTATATTCTCCTGCATATTCCGGTTGAGGTCCATCGGGTAATAATTTTTGCTTTATCAATTCGATTGTATAGTCAGGGAATTTCCAGTTGCGGCATAAAGTCAGAGTGACTTCTGTATTGGTACACATGAATAATTCGCTCTCAACTTCATCATAGGTTTTGTTTTCGGTTTTAAGATGATTCACAATTCTTTTCCATGATTCCGGCCAGTAATATGCAATAATAAGTTTGCCAATATCATGAATCAGTCCAACCAAATATAACCTATTACCGTTAGGATTGTTTTCCAATATAGATATTTTAGTAGCTGCAATTGCCGTTGCATAGGAATGTTTCCAGAATTTATTAATATCGAATACGTCAGGACGAGGCTTTATTTGAGAGACACCCTGAATAATTGCCGAGGCTGTAGTAATTGTTTTAATGGTTTTCATACCCAAGACCAGTACCGCTTGATTTACCGATTCCACTGGCTTGGAGAGCATATAAAAAGGTGAATTGGAAGCATGAATAACTTTCATGACCAATGCCGGGTCCATTGACAGGACTTCTGATAATTCACTGGCGCCTACTGATGGGTCATCAAATAAGGTCATTAGTTTAGCCGCCACTTTTGGGAAAGGTGGCAGACTTGATAAGTGGTCTAACACTGCTGAGACTGCCTGAGGCATATTATACCCCCTCTTTTACGGATGAAGAAATATTGTATTCTTTTATATTATGCGAATCATCCGAACTGGATAAGTTGAATATTTCCGGGTGATTGCGTCTTAAGTTGTCAAGTAGTCTGGTCTTTTCCAGTAAATCTTTTTTAAGATTTTTATTATCGTCGATTAATTTATACTGCGCCAGGGCAATATTAATAGTCAATCTCAGATCGATATCATTCCAGGGTTTCAAAATGAAACGATAAGCTTCACCCTGATTAACGGCATTGAGAACGGCTTCAATATCGGAATGGCCAGACAAAATTATACGTATTGTATCCGGTGAGATTTCTCTTACTTTATTGATTAATTCCACTCCGGTCATTCCAGGCATCAGATTATCGGAAATAATCAGTTGAATTTTTTGCTGTTTAAATATTTCAAGAGCTTCCGAGGCGCTGGAGGCTGTTAAAATATTTACATGCTCCTCCCGAAATAGTCGTTTCAGGGCTCTTAATATATTTTGTTCATCATCAACCAGTAGTATATTATATTTTTCCATATTTTCTCCAATCAAGCCTGCATTTGCTTTTCTTCAACCTTATCACTCACCGGCTGCTTGCCAACCGGCAGAGATATTGTAAACTCTGTTCCTTCACCAACGGTACTCTGGGCTGTTATCTCACCATTATGCTTTTGAATAATACTGTAGGAAATACTCAATCCCATGCCGGTTCCTTTGCCCGGTTCCTTAGTCGTAAAGAAAGGATCAAATATCTTCGACAGAATCTTTTCCGGAATTCCGGTCCCGCTATCTTTTATTGAAATTCTGATCAGCTTATTTGAATTTGAAGTTTTTATTGAAAGTGTTCCTGCTTTTTCAACCGCATGAGACGCGTTGATAAATAAATTCGTAAAGACCTGTACCAATTGATTTGGGAAACAATCAATTTCAGGTAATTCTTCAAATTCTTTTTCCACGGTCAAATTATATTTTATCTCATTTCTGACCAGATTCAGAGCATTCTCAAGTAGATCATTTATTTGCCCTTTTTGAGGAGTATCCCCTTCGGCCCGGGCAAAGGTTTTCAGATCAAGTACAATCTTTGATACGCGGGCAAGGCCGTCTTTGGTTTCATTAAGGAGATCAGTTACATCTTCAGTTATATAATCTATATCATATTCCTCTTTGATTTCATTGATCTTGTTAGCCGGGTCAGTAACAGCCTTTGATGGGCTGCATTTTTCAATAGTCTCAATCAGAGAATTTCCATATTTCGTCAGGCTGGTAATATATTTCGACAAAGAATTTATATTGCTGGTCACAAATCCAAGAGGATTGTTTATCTCATGAGCCACACCGGCAGCCAATTCACCGATTGAAGCCAGTTTTGCTGACTGGGTCAGACGTTTTTGTAACTCATCTTTTTCGGTTATGTCATGTATGATAAAAACAACTGCTGAAATATTGCCCTTAAATACAACCGGATAAGCAATGATATTAAGTTTTTTATACTGGATATGATCGCTGTTTATTTCATGCAGTTTGCCATCGGCAAGCACGGTATTAAAGAGATCAAATATTCTATCTTTGATGTTATTATTGATTATATCATTCGGGCTTAAACCGTGATAGGCATCTTCGAATCTTGTGTCAAGCTCAAGCGTCTCAAGTGAAAATCTATTCAACATATGGATGATATAGTATGAATCTACCGCAATAAGGCCGAAATTTGCCTGGGCGATAATCCCATGCATCAATTCCTTTTCAGCCATAAGCCGATCGGTTCTGAATTCAAGATCTTTGGTCTGAGAGGTTACTTCCTCTTCTAATTGTTCTTTTTCAAATATTTCTTTATTTTTATTCTGTTTTTGCAGAAATGCTTTTTCAACACTCTCTCTAAGTAAGTCAAGGGTAAATGGTTTTTCTAAATAGGCAATCGGTTGATAATTGATCGCCTGGGTGACAGC